>NZ_JAAAHR010000058.1:0-48098 GCF_009908215.1 Nonomuraea sp. K271
GCGGTGGTCGCGCAACAAGTACAAACGACTCCGAGGCCGCAGGAAAGCCCAAGCCCAGTGGGACACGGTCGTGAAGACGCGACCGAAGTTCTTCGCCCACTGGATCTGGGTGAACACGGTCCCGATCATCTGGTGACCAGAACGACAAGAGCCGTGTAACGAGAGATTGTTACGCACGGTTCTGTGGGAGCCCCGGGCTGAGATGCCCGGGGCGACCCGACCGGCGAGAGCAAGCGCGGCTACAGCAGCCAAGCGCCGGTACAGATCGGCGAAGGATGGTCTGGCTGATCACTGAGCTGCCCCACGATCCCCGCCCCGCAGGCCGCGAACCGGATCAACCGCGTGGCACCACGTCCCGCACCTGCGCCTACGACACGCCGAAGAAGTTCTCCTTCACCAACCGCCGGGCGTGCCAGGTCGAGCTGAAGGTGTGGGCCGAGCGTCGGGCGAGCCGTCCATCCAGTGCACCGCGGGCAACTCCGCCTGGAAGAGCATCTATCTCTCGCCAGGCACATGCCCCCGAGGGAGCGGCCCTGGGTGATTCGAAGTCTCCAAGCGAATACGGCCCGACTGTCAGCACCGTCGTCGATCGGCGGCCGAAAGGAGTCCTGCCATGATCAAGAGCCGTGCCGGCTTAAGCGGATGGGGAGCCGGCAAGAGAAGTGAGGGTCCGACGCCACCCAGGCGCAGGAAGTCGAAGATACGGGCCTTGCTGTTGTTCGGTCTCCTGATCATCGCCGGCATCGCTGTGCAGCCTGTCAGCAACGCGCTGTTCAGTCCATGGGCCTGGTCGCTGACCGGTCGGTCTACGCTCCCCGGGTACTGGCACGGCCAGATGCCGTTCGGGCGTGACGCCCAGCGGCGGGTGGCGATGAACCTGCGCGCGGTGGAGTGTCGCAGATGCACGAACGACGTCGAGGGCGAGGCCACGGTGTGCGCGGCGGGACGCTCCATCCACTATGAGTTCTCGGGCGAGGTGGCCGACCGCAACGCAACCCACTTCACTCTGTCTCTGTTCGCCTACCCCGACCCCCGCGCGCCAGGTACCCACCTGAACAGTCTCGACGGCACGTGGGCAGGCGGTGACGAGATCAGCCTCACCGGCAAACTGGAGGTCACGAATGCTGACGGTTCGTGGACCAGCGACAAGCAGCCCACCGAACCGACGCGTTTCCGGCTGCACCGCGGCACCGAAGCAGACTTCACCTCAGCGTGCTGAGCAGGTCCGCCGGCCTCGCGCCTCCCACCCCATGACCGTCTTCGCCGACCACGGCCAAGGCGCCTTCGGCCAACCCATTTTGAAAAGAAGTTTCAGCGTGTTGGTAGCGCAGAAGCGGTGTACCTCGGGTTCTCGGAAACGCTCGATTCCCAGAGAAGATCACCAGTCGGCGTCAGAGCGCCGGTTTCGACCGCCGGATGGGCTGATTTCTTCTCAGAACTCGTTCTCATGCAAGTCGGCCGATCGCCGGATTCTGGGAAATGTTTGTGAGAACATCTGAGGCATGGCCGAGGCCCCGGAACCCCGCGAACACCCCGAATCCGCCCCGTTGTCCGTCATCAGCCCAGAACGCGCCTGTGAGGCTGATGAGGTCGAGCGTCACCCGTGTCCGCGATGCGCTGTCGCGCCCGGTTCGCCGTGCCGGTCGCGTTCGGGCGCGGTGGCCGGCACCTACCACACCGGCCGCTTCACCAAGGTGCCCCGGCTGGCCAAGCTGCTGCGCGTGCCGACCCCCACCGACCGGAACCCGGGCCAGCCGTGGCGGCCGGGCACACCGCCGCCCGCCCCGATCCATGACGATGGGCCATCGGCCGACATCCGGATCGGCTACGCCCGCTGCTCCGCGCTCACCCAGGAACTGCAGTCCCAACTGGACGCGCTGGCCGCGCACGGCATCGGCCGCGAAAAGATCTTCTCCGAGAAGATCTCCACCCGGGTCAAGGTGCGCCCCCAGTTCGAGGCGGCGCTCGCGCTGGCCCGCCAGATCAAGGCACACGCCCCACACTGCAGGGTCATCCTGACCGTCTATGAGATGAAACGCCTGGGCCGCGACGCCGCCGAACTGACCGCGCTGGCCGACCACCTGACCGCGCACGGCCTGGTCCTGGAGATGCTCGCCGGGCCGCTCGCCGGCATCTACGACCCGGCCGGGCCGGGCCGGATGCTGTTCGCCTTCTTCGCCGCGATGGCCGAGACCGAACGCGAAGCCATCCGCGAGGCCACGCTTGAGGGCCTGGACGCCGCCGCCCGCAAGGGCAAGTACGGCGGCCGCCCCGTCGTGATCACCGATGACATGCTGCACACCGTGCTGCGCCGCAAGGCCGCCGGGGAACGCGTCGAGGACATCCGCCAGGACCTGATCATCCCCACCGGGAAACGCAAAGGCCAAAATCCGTCCCTGGCCAGCATCTACCGGGCCCTCGCCGAGCATGACAAGACACAGGCCTACCCCGAAGCCGTCGAGATGGCCCACGCCGACTTCGCCCTCCTGCACGGCGAAGACGTCCCCCGCCCCCGGCCGGCCCACATCCGACGCCCGGGCCAGGCTCTGACGGCGCAGGAGGCCGAACTTCGTCATCGCCTGCAGAGCCAACCTCACCCGAACGCGGAGCTCCGATAGCGCACGATCGGTCCCGGCGCGGTCAGCTGATCAAAGAACGCAAGAGTCGCTCGCGCTGCTGCTCGTTCAGCGCGCCAACGCGCTGTTTCTCCGCCACTCCGCAGGTGGCCATCAACGCCGCGACCCTGGCCGGCCCATAGCCGGGAACGGCCCGCAGGACCTGGACCACCCGGGTCCTGGCGACCAGATCCTGCCCGCGGCGCTCGAACACCTCCGCCACACTCACCGCGCCGCCAGCCACCGCCGCCAACAGCGCACGCCGCGCCGTACGCGCCACGGCCGCACTCGCCAACGCCTTCGCACGCTGCTCCGCCGTCATCGCCGGCAGGGCCATCAGGCACCTCTCCTGTAGAGATCGGCTGGTCAGCGACTCCCGCCACAGATCACGACGGGGCCGCCGTCGATCATCATCCCGCACAGCGTCAACAGATGTGACACCAAACCCGGTTCACCGTTCCACTCCTACTGGCGGGCCAAGCCGCCGCAGCGATCGCGGAGGGAGCCCGGCTGGTGGATACCCGCCCACAGTTCCAGCGAGCGGCCGACGGCGAGATCCCCGGCGCGATCGTCATCGAACGCAACCATCTGGAATGGCGTCTCGATCCCACCAGCCCGGCCAGAATCCCCGAAGCAACCGGCCACGACATCGCCTGGATCGTGATCTGCGACGAGGGATACTCCTCGTCCCTGGCAGCTGCCTCACTGCGCACGATCGGCCTGGCCAAGGCCACCGACGTGATCGGCGGCTTCCGGGCGTGGAAGCAGGCGGGCCTACCGCTGACCCACCCGGCCACGCCGGCCACGCCGCGCCTGCCGACCGCTGAGCGGTCAGCCGTCAACGCTGGAGACATGCACGCCGTTGCGATCAGAGGGTTCAGGGCGGTGCCGCGGATGCGGAAGGAGAACGGGGTGCGCGTCTGCGGAAACAGGATCTTCGGATATGTCCGTCCGAAGATCGGCCGCCGCAGTGCCGTCTCGGGCATGGCGGTCACCAGGTGACCGGCAACGCGGTCAGGCCGCCGGTCAGCACGTGTGGGTTGAAGATCAGCTCCTCGACCGCGCAGCCCAGCTTCAGGGCGGGGAAGCGGGCGGCGAGCTGGGAGAAGACCGCTTTCAGCTCGATCCGGGCCAGCGGCGCGCCGATGCAGTAGCGGGCGCCGTGGCCGAAGGTCAGATGCGGCGCGGCCGGCCGGTCGAGGTCGAACCGGTCCGGGTCGGCGAACACCGACGCGTCGTGGTTGGCGGCCCCGGTGTCCAGCAGCACCAGATCACCCTCCCGCACGTGTACACCGGCGACCTCCAGGTCTGCTCGGGCGTAGCGGGGGATGCCGCCGCCACCCAGGCCGGGCGCGCGCAGGATCTCCTCCACCGCGGCGTCGGTTCGGGACGGGTCGGCCACCAGCGCCGGCCACTGGCCGGGGGTGGCCAGCAGCCACAGCGCGCCCAGGCCGATCGCGGTCACCGTCGTCTCGTGTCCGGCGAACAGCAGGAGCATGCCCATCGCGGCGGCCTCGTCGTCGCTGACCCCCTCGGTGGCGGCCAGCCGGGAGATCACATCGGCGTCCGGGTCGTCACCGAGCCGGCCGTCGGCGCGTTTGCGTGCCACCAACTGCCGGCCGTAGCTGAACAGCTCGGCCAGCCCCTGCTCGGAGCGGGCCCGGTCCGTGATGTCAGCGGCGGCCTGTGTCCAGGCGCGAAACTGCGCCCGGTCCTCATACGGCACGCCGAGCAGCTCGCAGATGACCGCGATCGGCAGCGGCAGCGCCAGCGCCGCATGCAGGTCGGCCGGCGGACCGGCCGCGGCCAGCTCGTTCAGCAGCTGCGTGGCGAGCGTCTCGACCCGGCCGGCCAGGGCGCGCATCCGCTTGGGCGAGAAGTGCGGCTGCAGCAGCGAACGCATCCTGCGGTGGTCTGCCTGCTCGGTGTCGATGTCGCCCATCGGGCCGCCGAACAGGGCCGACTCCCCGGTGCGGGACGCCTTCTCGGGTTCGCGGTGGGCGCGGCCGAGCCGGTCGTCGTCCAGCAGCCGGCGCACATGTTCGTATCCGGTCACATGCCAGCCGGGATCGCCGACAGCGGTGCGGATGGCGTGAATGGGACTGCGGGCCTGCAGCTCCCGCAGCAGCGGCGAAGGCCGCATCCGGTCTGGCTGCTCGTACGGCAGCTGAACGGGGATGGACGGCATGGCCTCTCCAAAAGTAGACGAAGGTTTGTATACTTCGACGTCCATAACGCTACATGTACACTTTGCCTTCTACAAGTGGAGGGCTGATGAGCAATCCCGAAGCAGGCAACCAGGTCGTTGCCGCGCGGCCGGTGCGGCGGCTGCGCCGTGCGGAGCGGCGTGAGCAGATCCTGGACGCGGCCACCCGTGCCTTCGCCCGCGCCGGGTACGTCGCCACCGGCCTCGACGACATCGCCGCCGAGGCGGCCCTGACCAGGGCGATGCTGTATCGGCACTTCGACTCCAAGGCCGACCTGTACCGTGCCGTGCTGGATCGGGCGTGCGTGCGGCTGGCCGAGGCCACGGGAGGCGACGACTTCGACGAAGACGCCATCCCCGCGCTGTTGCGCGCCGCGGCCGCCGATCCCGACGGGTTCCGGCTGCTGTTCCGCTACGCCGCCCGCGAAAGCGACTTCCGCGAGCTGATCGACTCCATCACCGCCGCCTCCCGCGACGTCGCCCACCGCAACCTCGCCCGCCGCATCCCCGCGGGGCCGTGGCTTTACTGGGCCGCCAACCTGATCCCCGCCTTCACCCTGGAGGCCGTCATCGCCTGGCTCGACGCCGGCCAGCCCGACCCCGACCAGGCCGCCGACCGCATCGCGGCAGCCGTCCACGGCGTCATGGCCGCCGCCCAGCCCTCCTCCACCGAGGCCGCTACTTGAGCTCCGACGTGTCGGCGTCGACCAGCACCCGGCAGACGCCGGACACCCAAGGACGCCTGCCCTTGTTCTTGCCCGTTGGGATGACCAGCTTGCGGGCTGAGGACGAGATCCGGGCGCAGCCGGCTGGGCTCCGGTCGCGCCAGGCCCTGCACGGCGTCGGCGAACAAGGCGTCGAACTCGGCTACGCGCAGCGGCTGCCCAGCGGTGGGCAACCGGCCCTCCTCGGAGGCCGGCCTGCGCGAACGGGCTGAGCGTACGGTCCGGTTCCGCCGCACTTCGACACCCGTTTCAGGAACGGCTCCGACATGCGTTCGGTGTCTTTCAGCTCGCGGCGGTTCACCGGCGGTAGCCCGCAATGGGCCGGCCTGCGCCGGTGGTGATCAGCTGCGGCAGGCTCTCGGTGATGAAGAAGGTCCAGGCGCGCGAGCACGCTTCGAAGCAGGCGGATTCGGCCGCGGTGAGGCCTTCGTGCGTGAAATGCACCGTCGTGCCCTGCGCGTTGGTGGTGATGTCGAAGATGACGTCGGTGTCGGTCCACTCGTTAGGCTCGTTGATGAAGTCGGAGTCCACCACGTGCCAGACCACCCGTCGGCCGGGCTCGAACTCGGTGATCTGGAACCGGGCGAACCGGAGGCCTTCCTTGGCCCGGATGGTTTCACCGGCGTATTCGCTGTCGTCGGTGAAGACGAACTCGTCGTGCAGGGCGGCAGAGTGGCCGATGAGGTTCTCGCTCCACCAGCCGCGGACGTTGGTAATGGCCTCGAAGACCTGCTCCGGCGTCCGGTCGACGGTCATGGTGGCGGTCAGGTACTCGGTGTTCGACATTGTCTTCGCCTCTCTTGGGTGGTTTCGCCTCACCGACGAAGGAGGCAGCCCGGGATCGACATCACCGAGGAAGAACCTTCGAGAAATTCGGCCGCGATGGCCTTTGTGCTGGTCAGAGCTTGGAAAGACGACCCGTCAGATAACGACGTTCGGCGTCGGTCGGAGCCAGTCTCAGCGCCTCCTCGTAGAACGTCGCGGCCTCGGCGAGGCGGCCGTCCCGGCGGAGAAGATCGGCCCTCGTCGCCGGCAGCAGGTAGTAGCCATCGAGCTCGCCGGACTCGGCGAGCTCGTCGACGAGGGCAAGTCCGGCGGGGATGCCGTCGGCCATCGCGACCGCCACGGCGCGGTTGAGCTCCACCACGGGAGATGGCGCCATCCGCGTGAGCTCCGCATAGAGGGCGGCGATCTGCGGCCAGTCGGTAGCCGCGGCGTCGGGCGCTGTCGCATGACAGGCGGCAATCGCGGCCTGCACCTGATACGGCCCGCAGCGTCGCACGGCCAACGCTTCGTCAAGCGTTGTAAGGCCTTCGGCGATCAGCGCGCGATCCCACCGGGATCGGTCCTGGTCCTCCAGCGGGATCAGTACGCCGTCGTCGATGCGGTTCGCACGGCGGGCCTCGAGCAGCAACATCAACGCCAACAGGCCCCGCGCCTCAGGCTCGGTCGGGGTCAGACGGACCAGCGTCCGGGCGAGGTGGATCCCCTCAGCGGCCAGCGCCCTGCGCCCGTCTTCCTCGTCGTAGCCCTGGTTGAAGATCAGGTACAGCACCGCGAGGACGGCTGTCAGCCGCTGCGGCAGGAGCTCCGCCGGTGGCACCCGATAGGGTATTCCGGCCTCGACGATCTTGCGCTTGGCGCGCACCAGGCGTTGCGCCATCGTCGGCTCGGCAGTCAGGAACGCCTTGGCGATCTCACCCGTACTCAGTCCCGTCAGCGTGCGCAGCGTCAGGGCAACCCGAGCAGGGAACGGCAGCGCGGGATGGCAGCACGTGAAAATCAGCCGCAACCGCTCGTCAGGAATCTCCTCAGCCAACGACTCAATCGGAGTCCGCTCCAGCACGGCGAGCTGCCGCAACTTCGCCGCCCCCGTTGCATCCCGCCGCAGCCGATCGGTCGCCCGGTGACGTGCCGTCGTCGTCAGCCACGCACCCGGACGAGCCGGAACGCCATCACGCCCCCACGTCGCCAGCGCAGCGGCGAACGCGTCCTGTGCGCAGTCCTCCGCCAGGTCCCAGTTCCCGGTCAGCCCGATCAGCGTGGCGACCACTTGGCCCCACTCTTCCCGGAAGGCCGCATCGACCGCGGCACGAACCGCCTCCGGCGCGTTCATTCCCACACGGGGCGGACCTCGACACAACCCCGGTTCGCGTAGGGGTGCCGTGCCGCGATCGCGATCGCCTCGTCCAGATCGTCGCATTCGATGATGTCGATACCGCCGATGAAGTCCTTCGTCTCCGCGAACGGGCCATCGGACACCAGCGTCTCCCCGTCACGGACGCGGACCGTCGTCGCAGCCGCCACCGGACGCAACCGCGCACCACCGAGAATGGCTCCTCGCCGATTCACCTCCGCCTCGTACGCCTGATACGCCGGGTCCGCCGCGATCTCCTCCATGGACGGTGACACCTTCTCATCGTCACAGATCAGCAACACGTACTTCACAAGGCCACTATGCCCGAACCCGCCCCGATCAGCTCGAACACCGCGCCTCTGCGGATGATCGGCCGCCGCCCTTACCGAGATCAGGGTTGGTCGTACAGACCGACGCCGGGCTGATCCGAGCACTCGCGGTGCAAGCACGTCACGGCCCGGCGGCGGCTGGAGACCGGCGACAGCTCTCGGCCCTGTGCGGTCGCTCGTCGCCGGATGCGTGCTCCCTTCGGTGTAGTGCGTACGGCGAACGGTGCAAGGTCAAGTGACGATCAACGGACGACGCGCTCCACTGCGGCCCGGCCTAGCGTTTCTCCTCGAGAAAGCCGGATGAGTACGGGAGGAATCGCCATGAGCAAGAAAGTGATGACTGCGGTCGCCGGGCTGAGCTTGACGGCGGGTTTGCTGGGATGGGCCGGCGCGCCGGCTGGTGCTCAGGCCGGCAGGGCCGGCGAAGCTGCCAGCGCTGCGATGACCGCGCCGAAGCCGCCGAAAGGTGCCAGGGCGGTGGTCCGGGTCAGCCCCAATCCCACCACCAAGCGAGGCCAGGAGGTGACGATCACCGGCCACTGCGGCGGCGGCGAAGGGCTCAAGGCCGTGCTCGCGGGGCTCGACAGCAAGCACCCGGTGCTACGGAACATCCGCATCGTCGAGGACAACCCGAAGGGATTCGTGGCGAAGGCAACCCTCGCCCCCAAGATCGGTAACGGCGTCGGTCCCGTTTTCGTCGACTGTGGCGGTGAGGCGGGCGTGACCCTCCTGGTCACCCACGTCTGATCCGAACCTCCCACCCCGGGCTGGTGAACAGATCCGAGAGCTTCCGCAGTCCTCGAGTCCGCGGTCCACGCGGTCGCGGAAGCCGCGCATGCCGACGGCGTCGCCCAGGTGACCACCTGGGCGACGCGGTTCGGTACGCCCCGGCCCGGCCCTACACCCGTCACCCCTCGAGAAAGGGCCTCCGCATGGCCGAGCCCTCCCCACGACGCGAACCCGCGCCGGTCCGGCACCTCGTCCGGATCACCGATATCACGCTCGCTGTCCTCACGCTGGTCTTCTTCGTCGCCGTAGCCCTCGCCACCGGGGTGCGTGGCCCCTGGCAGGGCACGATCCAGCTCGGGTTGCTTCTCGGAGCGCTCCTGCTGGTCAGACGCCGCTGGCCGATGACCGTGCTGCTGCTGTCGGTCGGCGGGATCTTCGTCTATCACCTCACCGGACATTGGTCTCCCGCCGGTTGGATCTGGCCGGCCGCGGTCGCCTACTTCACCGCCGCCACCACACCACGCGTGCGCTGGGTGCCCGCCATCGGTCTGGCCCAACTGGTCTACTCCGCGGTCGACGCCCGCTGGATCCTGGACACGAACCCGACCCGCTACCTGGTCCACGTCGCGGGGGAAGGACTGCTCCTGGCGATTCTCATCGCAGCGGGGCTCACCTACGCCGCCGCGATGCGCTGGCGCAAGCAGCTGCGCGAAACCGACCACCGTGCGCACGCCGCCGAGGAACGGCTGCGCGTCTCGCACGAGGTTCACGACGTCATCGCCCACACTCTGGCCGTCGTCGGCGTGCAGCTCAATGTCGCCGCCGACGCTCTGGAGGAAGACCCGCCAGCGGCCGCCGCCGCGCTGCGCCTGGCGAAGGACGTCAGGAACCGGGCGATGACCGACCTCCGTACCCTCATCACGACCTTGCGTGACAATCCCAGCGACACCGCACCCCAGGCGGATCTGGCCTCCTTGGACACTCTCATCGCCGACGCCCGCACCGCCGGACTTGAAGTGACCCTCGACGAGCACGGCGACCGCGCGGCCGTCCCCGCCATTACCGCCATCGCCATCTACCGCGTCGTACAGGAGTCCCTCGCCAACACGCTCAAGCACGCGGGAGCGAGCAAGGTCGAGGTGACGATCGGCTACCAGCCTCGCTCGATCACCGTCGAGATCACAGACAACGGCCGCGGCGTCCCGGGCGGCGGCGAAGTCACTGAAGGCCATGGCCTGGCCGGCATGCGCGAGCGGGTGAGCGCACTCGGGGGCGCGCTCACCGCAGGACCCGTCCCCGACGGCGGCTTCGCCGTGCGGGCCGACATCCCTGTGGCAGGCTCGACGGCATGACGATCAAGGTGCTCCTCGCCGACGACCAGGCACTCGTACGGGCCGGCTTCCGCAGCCTGCTGGCCCGTTCCCGGGACATCACGGTCGTCGGCGAAGCCGAGGACGGCGACGAAGCGGTACGGCTGGCAGCGAGCACCCGCCCCGACGTGATCCTCATGGACATCCGTATGCCGGGCACCGATGGGATCACCGCCACGCGTCGCATCGTCACCAGCCCGACCGCTCTGGGCTGTCGCGTCATCATCCTTACCACGTTCGACACCGACCAACACGTCTTCGCCGCCCTGCGCGCCGGAGCCAGCGGCTTCCTCACCAAAGAGGTCGAACCCGCCGAACTGCGCCGGGCGGTCGCCGCCGTCGCCGGTGGAGACGCGCTCCTGTCCCCGGGGGTGACCCGCCGCGTCATCGAGCAGTTCGCCCACCGGCAGGACACCACGCCCAGCGCGGGGCAGCGGCTGGCCACCCTCACCGCCCGGGAACTGGAGACGGTCAAGCTCGTGGCGCTCGGCCTGTCCAACAGCGAGATCGCCGAGCGCCTCGTCATCAGTCCGCTCACTGCCAAGACCCACATCACCAGGGCCATCGCCAAACTGGATGTGCGGGACAGGGTCCAGCTCGTCATTTTGGCCTACGAGAGCGGTTTGATACGGCCCGGCGCGTGAGATCGAAGGTCCGCGAACCTCTGGGCGGCTCCTACTCGACCACCAACACGGCGAGGCCGCTGCGAATGCCGGTGAGCGGGCTGCCGATCTGCTGATCGGTGGAGAGATCCCACAACCGTAACAAGCCGTCGCTGGAACCATCGCAGGCTCCACCCCTTCGCGTCACCGAACGGAGCTGACCCCACGGACGTCTCACGCTCTGACATGGCGGACACAGTACAGGCGTGCTTGATCACGGTTTGGTGTCGCGCGACCGGCCGATCTTGACGTGGGAGCACCCATAAGACGTTATTAGAACATCTGTTCCCACATGCCAGGAGGTCCCCGTGCGCCATCCGCTGGTTCGCCGATTAGCCGCTCACTGCGGTGCCGCCGGGCTGATCACCAGCCTGGTCACTGGCGTGGCCCCCGCCACTTCGGCGGCCGAGACCACGACCGACCTCGGGGTGACCTTCGACTCCTACACCGCCGACCTGGCCGTTGGCGGCGACCGGGTGTTCGTCTCCGCCGACGACCGGATCATCGTGGCCGACACCGGCGGCAACCTCACCGGCGGCGTCGTCACCGGCCTGTCCGGCGTCCGTGAGCTGGTCATGAACGCGGACGACACCCGCCTGTACGCAGCACTCACCGGCTCGAACGAGGTGGCCGAGATCGACACCGCGAGCCTCGCCATCGTCCGGCGAATCGACCTGTCGGCCCACCCGTGCCCGTCCACCCTGGCCTTGCTGGGCGAGCGGTTGTGGGTGGGCCACGGATGCGAGACGGGCCATGGCGGCGTCGTCGATCTGGATCTGAGCGCGGCCACACCGGCGCCGGCGACGGTCGGGGGCGAACATCTGCGCGCGCCCGAACTCGCGGCCGCCGGCGACACGCTCGTGGTCGGCCGGACCAGTCTGCACCACGCCGACATGCTGGTCTACGATGTCGGCGACGGCACCACGGAGCTACGCGGCACCATCGACGGCGAGGAGTGGCGCATGGACTATCTGCGCGACCTCACCCTCGCCTCCGACGGCGCCGCCCTGTTCTCCGCGGCCGACACTCCCGGTCACTTCACCGCGTACGACACCAGAACCCTGGCAGCGACCGGCACCTACGGCGACGGCTGGGACGGCTATCCGTCGGCCGTGGCGCTCGGCTCGGGCGGCACCTACCTCGCCGCGGGACGCCAATGGGGCAGCACCGACCTCACGCTCTACGATGCCGCGACCGGCTCGGCGATGTTCGCGGCCGACCAGCCGGACGCCGAACTTCTCCCGGACGGCGTCGCGTTCTCCGGGACGGATGTCTTCGTACTGCTACGGAGCTCCGCGGACCGGCTGCTGCTGTGGCGGGTGACGGGCGTCGCGCTGCCGGCATCCGATCTGACGGTGGCGGCCCCGGCGCGCGCGTATGCCGGCTCGCCGGTCACCGTCGAAGGGAGGCTCACCCGCGCCGACGGTAAGGCGCTCGGGCTCAAGCCGCTGGCGGTGACCCGGCGCCTGAGCGACGACGGGACGAAAAAGTCGATCGCCGGCGTGACGACGCGGAAGAACGGCACGTTCACTTTCCAGGACACGCCGCCGGGCAGTGGCGAGGTGACCTACTGGGTGTTCTGGGGCGGCGATGACCGCTACCGCCGGAGCAGTGCCTCCGTCACCGTGCTGGTCAGGCAGAGATCCACCCTCACCCTGGACGGGCCGCAGTCCGGCGTCGTCGGCACGGCCATGGAGCTGACCGGCGTGCTGACCGAGGGCGGCAAACCGCCCTCGCCGGGGGCCACGCTCACCGTGCAGCGCAGCGTGTACGTCGACAACGTCAGCGGCGGAAGCGTCAAGCTCCCGCCGGTGAGCGTGAACGCCGACGGCACGTACACGTTCACCGACACGCCCGCCACCGCCGGCAGATACAGCTACCTCGCGTTGTGGTCGGGGACGCCCACCGCCGGGCCGGCCAAGGCCATCCACCAGATCGTCGTCGAGTGACCTGGCGGCGTCACCCGGCCATCGGGCCGGGTGACGCCCGAAGCTTTTGCTCTTGGTGGACGGTAAACCTGTTGTCGCGGCTGTCGCACACACGCTTGGATCAGCAGGTCACCATGGCCGGCGGCGGATGAGCCGGAAGGAGGAGGCGCTTGATGAGTGAAGCGTTCTACTCGAACGCGAGGCTGTACGACCTGATGTTTCCGGGTGGCGGGCCCGCGGTCGACTTCTACCGGGCCGACGCCGATCGGCAAGGCGGGAGCGTGTTGGAACTCGGGTGCGGCACCGGGCACAAGCTGATCCCCATCGCGTCCGGCGGGCATCCGTGCGTCGGCCTGGACTTCTCGTCGGACATGCTGGCTGAGGCTCAGCGTAAGGCGAACGAGCGCGGTGTGGCGGTGGAATGGACGCAGGGCGACATGCGGGCCTTCGATCTGGGGCGCACATTCGACTTCGTGTTCATCACCGCCAATTCCCTGCTGCATCTGCATGAGGCTGAGGATCTGGTGAGCTGCTTCCGGTCGGTCCGAAGACACCTGGCGCCTGGAGCACGGTTCGTGTTCGATGTGTTCAACCCGAGCGTGCGCCTGCTTGCCGAAGCCGATGGCGTGCGGCGCACCCGGGAGTCGTTCATGGATCCTGACCGTGGCAACGTCAGCGTCGATGTCGCCGAGATCTACGATGCGGCCGCGCAAGTCACACGCGGGACGTGGTACCTCTCAACCGACTCCGAGCCCGACTTCGTCGTCGCGCCGCTCGACATCAGGAGCATTTTCCCGCAGGAACTGCCGCTGCTCGTCTCTCTCGGCGGCCTTCGTCTCGTCGAGCGCTCCGGCGACTGGTCCGGCCGGCCATTCGCCGTGGACACGCCGCTTCAACTCTGCATCTGCGAGTCCGCGTGATCGAGGGCGAGAGCGCAGTCTCGGTCGATCGATACCCGGATCGCGATGTTCGCGTGCCTTCGCATCAGAGACTCGGCCGGCGCAAGGGCCTGCACCGTACACATCGACTCAGGCAGGGAGAGGCGCCGAACACATGAAGGACACCGAGATCCCGCGGGCGGTGGCCGCGGCCGTCGACACGGCCGCCGAGTACGGTCTGGGCGCCGACGACGCCACTGTGCTGCACAACTCGAACCGGATCGCCGTCCGGCTGCGGCCCAGCGGCGTGCTCGCCCGGGTCGCGCCCCTCACGCACCGCCTGGACTACGAGGTCGAGATCGCCCGGCGCCTCGCCGGGACCGGCAGCCCGGTGGCGGGTCCCGATCCGAGGGCCGAGCCCCGCGTCCATGTCCGCGACGGCTTCGCCGTCACCTTGTGGACCTACTACGAGCCCACCGCCGCACCCGAGAACCACCCGTCCGCCGCCTACGCCGACGCCCTGGCCCGGCTGCACGCCGGCCTGCGCCGCATCGACCTCACCGCACCGCACTTCACCGACCGCGTCGCCGACGCCCTCCGGGTGGTCGAGGACCCCGCCGTCAGCCCGGACCTCGGCGCCGCCGAACGCGCCCTGCTGACCGACACCCTCCACGGAATCAGCCGCGCGATTCTGGACCGCGGCACGCGGCAACAGCTCCTGCACGGCGAACCGCACCCCGGCAACCTGCTCGCCACCGCGGACGGACCGCTCTTCATCGACCTGGAGACCGCCTGCCACGGACCCGTCGAGTTCGATCTCGCGCATGCTCCGGAGGACGTCGCCGCGCATTACCCGGGCGCCGACTCCGAACTGCTCGCCGACTGCCGGATCCTCAGCCTCGCCCTCGTGGTCTCCTGGCGGTGGGACCGCGACGACCAACTCCCCGACGGGCGCGAAAGGGGCCGGGAGTGGCTCGCCCAACTGCGGGCCGCTCTCGACCGCCGGGAGCACGCCGCAGGTGGCGACCGCTGACCGGCGCCCTCACCGCCGCCAGCCGGAGAACACATGCCGCCCGACAGTCGTACGACCTCGCCCACGCGTCCGATGCGCGCGGACGCACGCCGCAACTACGACCGCATCCTGGCCGTGGCCGCCGAGGCCATCGCCGAGCACGGAGCCGAGGCGTCCCTGGAGGAGATCGCCCGGCGCGCCGACGTCGGCTCGGCCACGCTGCACCGCCACTTCCCCTCCCGGCAGCGACTGCTGGAGGCCGTCTTCCGGGACAAGGTCGAGGCCCTGTGCGCCACTGCCGCCGACCTGGCCGCCGGCCCCGACCCCGGACAGGCGTTGGCGACCTGGCTGGGAGCCGTCGCCAGGCACGCCGTGTCCAACCGGGGCCTGGCCGCCTCGCTGATGCGGGGAGCCCACGACGGCGATCCGACCCTGGGTGCCACCTGCCACACGGTGATCACCAATGCCGGAGCGGACTTGCTGGCCCGCGCATGCCGGGCGAACGCCGCACGGCCCGATGTCTCGATCGCGGACCTGCTCAAACTTGTCAACGCCATCTGCCTGGCCGTTGAGCGGGAACCCGACGGCGCGGCCCAGGCCGACCGACTGCTCACCCTTGCGCTCACCGGAGTGCACCCTGCAGGAGAAACGGCGGGCCGAAAGATGTGACACAGAAGGTGGATCATCTGCGACACAGGCGGTCGCCGGATCCTGTCCCCAGCTCGGCCTCCGCCGCACCGCGGAGTTCAAGCGTGGGCTGCAGATCCCGCAGCCGGACAACCCGCACATCACCATCGAGTTCACGCTCTCCGCCGAATCGATCGTCGTCCGGCCGCAGTGAGGCCGCCGAAGCCTCTCGGTCCCAGGCGCTCCCTTTCTGATCACGCTCTCGAACCCGCGATAGGTTGCCCCCATGACCGAGCTCGGACCCGTCGCCTGGCCGCCTGTCCCGATCAGTACCGAGCGTCTCGTGCTCCGTGACTCCGAGGCCCGGGACCGTACGGAATTCATCGAACTGCTGGCGTCGCCAGAGGTGCATACCTACCTCGGCGGCCCCCGGCCGCGTGACGAGCTTGAGCGCGAGATGCCCGGGGTGCCCGAGCGGCCGCCCGGGAGTTTCGTCGTCGAGCTCGAAGGGGCGATGATCGGCCTGGTCCAGCTCAGGAGGGCAACGGAGCACCGCCACCCGGCTGCCGTTGGGAGAGTCGATCTTGGTTACCTGTTCCTGCCGCGAGCGTGGGGATTCGGGTACGCCGCCGAGGCGTGCGCCGCGGCACTCGGCTGGTTGGACGAGGTCCTTCCCGGCGAGTCGGTGGTGCTCACCACCCAGACCGCCAACGTCGGCTCGATACGCCTCGCGGCTAAACTGGGGTTCACCGAGGTGGAGCGGTTCCAGGACTGGGGTGTCGAGCAATGGCTCGGCCTGCGGTCCCCGGTTGTGCCCTCCGCTTGAGTTCGGCCGGGTCGGGCTCCGGGAAAGACCGTGTCGCCACAGGTCGGTGAGTCCGTGTGCGCTTCGCGGCTCGGGAGCTCAGGCTCCCTCCCGGTGCCCGCCCGTCGTTGACGCGTCAGTCCGCGCGTGGTGAAACGAGCGATCCCCGCGCCGGCCGATCGGTTGCCAGCCGGCGGGTGTGCCGAACCAGGCTGGGTGAACGACCTGCGCCGCACCTTTCACGACCGCCGGCCCTGAGCCATCGTGACGTGCTCGGCACAGGTGTGCGACAACGCACCGTCCTTGACCGTGACGACCTCACAGTTCACCGCGCTGTCCTGTCGAACCGCTAAGAGAAGAACAAGAACAGAAGGCGAACCAAGGGAGCCGACACCACCATGCGCAGCCAACCCGAACCGGCAGGCGCCAGACCCGACCCGGGTCTGGACGTCATCATGAGCGAACGACGGCAACTCATGAACCTCGCCTACCGGCTCCTCGGCTCCCTGTCCGACGCCGAAGACGTCGTGCAAGAGACCTACGCCCGCTGGTACACCATGTCCCGGCAGCAACAGGACGCCATCGACTCCCCCGGTGCCTGGCTGACCAAGGTCGCCGGCCGCATCTGCCTCAACCTCCTCACCTCGGCACGGGCCCGCCGCGAGACCTATGTGGGCGAATGGATTCCCGAGCCGCTCCCCGATCCCACCGAATGGTCCGGCGGGCAGTCGGACGGCATCGCCGTCGACCCGGCCGACCGCGTCACCCTCGACGAGTCGGTCAACATGGCCTTCCTGGTCGTGCTCGAGTCCATGACGCCGGCCGAGCGCGTCGCGTTCGTCCTGCACGACGTCTTCCGCTATCCCTTCGCCGAAGTGGCCGAAATCGTCGGCCGCAGCCCCGCGGCCTGCCGCCAGCTGGCCTCCTCGGCCCGCCGCCGCATCCGCACCGCGCACACACCCGCGACACCGCCGTCCCGGCAGGCCCGGGTCGTCAGAACCTTCAAACTGGCGTGGGAGGCGCGCGACATCGACGCCCTCATCGCCCTCCTCGACCCCGGCGTCACCGCGACCGGCGACGGCGGCGGCCTGGTCAGCACCGCGCTGCACCCGATCAGGGGCGCCGATCACGTCGTGCGCTCCCTGACCCTCCTCGAGGACAGGTTCCGCACCATGACCTTCCTGGAACGTACGGTCAACGGCCAGCCCGGGCTGATCGCCCTGCAGGACGGCCGGGTCGTGTCGGTGCTGGCGTTCGAGGTGGTGGGCGACCGGATCAAGCACATCTGGGCGATACGCAATCCCGACAAGCTCCGCCAATGGGCAGCGCAGCCTTAGGAGAAGCTTGAGATCACTGCCGCGGGCCGTCCAACAGGTGGTCACGGACCGCGGTGAGAACCCGGTCCGACAGGTCGTCGCCGGCGCAGGCCCGCGACAACATCATCGCGCCGACGATGGTCGACAGCTCGACCATCACGTCTTCCTCGTCCGCCCCGTCGAGCCGCCGCAACGCGTCGATGAGGTCGCTCAGGCCACCGGCGAACGACCGGCGCAGCGGGTCGTCCGGCTCCGCCTGTTCCACGGGATCTCGCGGGCGTCGTTCTTCATCGGCGGGCGACCGGCGGATGACACCGTACGGGTCGTGATCGAGCACATCGCCCGCCACGCCGAGGACCCCGGCCTGCGCGGGCCGCGCGCCCGAGTGACGCGCGCATCGGCGAGTTGGCCACCAGCGCTCTGACGCGCCGGTCATGTGCTGCCACCGGGGAGCCAGGTAGCCGCCACAGCTCACTCCGTACGATCCGCTCGGCGTCCACGTCCGGCCGGCCGACGACGTGGTCCACGACCGCGCCGAGCGGCACCTCTTAGTCGGGGCGGAACGTGAGGTGGGGGTGGCTGAGCTGGAGCCCGCGCTGCCCGGAGCCGTGGAACACGACGACTGTGCGCCCGGGCTGGGCGGGCGGAGACGAACTCGCCGAGTTGGACTCGAGGATCGCGGGCGCGCAACGGCTGTTCGAGCACTTAGCCGAACACCGCTGGATGTACCAGCCGCTGCTCGGCTACCCGCGCGACCGCCGGTTCGTGATCAGGGCACGTGAGTCGCTGAGCGGGGGGATCCCGGAGCGGATCGACACCGCCGAGCCGGACCCTGGCCAGGTCCGCATGCCCATACCGCTCATACCGGTGTTCGCCACAGAACTTTTTCCGAGCGTGATCGCGTGGTGGCTGGATCGGAGCCTGCCTTGCTCGCCGCGCCAGACGGCGGAGTGGTTCATCCGCTTCCTCTTCTACGGGTACGTCGGCGCGCTCGGCCGCGATCACCGACTGCCCGACGACACGCCCACCTGACAGGGGCTCGGCCCGCTAGAACGTTCCCCACCGATAGCGGTATGACGTGTGATACTCACGCGTGCTCGCGGAGTGGGCCTGCCCAGGTGGTCAGTGCGGCACGGAGAGCGTCCGCGTCGTCGATTTTCTCTGTCGCCCAGCAGAAGTAGCCGTCGGGGCGGATGAGAGCGGTGGTACGGCGGTCGTCGGTCCAGTGTGCTTGGACCACGTGGCCGGGAAGGGGCACGTCGGTGTTCCGGCCGGCGGGGGTGATCAGCACGAAGTTGCCGCCGCGTTGCAGCTCGTTCAGGCGTCCCTCTGCCAACTGGACGTCCGGGGCGCGTTTCCCGGCCAGCTTGTGTGTGCCGCGTGGGGCCTGGTAGGAGATGCCGATGCCGGAGATCATGGAGGCCGCCTTGTCGGCCAGCGGGCGCACGTTGCTGAGGATGGTTCCCGCTGTGGCGCGCAGCAGCCGGGCGGTGGTCCCGTGGAGCAGCGCGGCGCGGACGAGGGTCCCGCTCATCCGCAGGACGATCTTGCCGACGGCGTGCCGTTCGGTTTGGTAGGTGTCCAGGAGGTGGTCGTCGGCTCCGTCGCGGTGTACGGCCACGAGTTTCCAGCTGAGGTTGGCGGCGTCCTGCAGGCCGGTGTTCATGCCCATGGCTCCTGCGGGCGAGTGCACATGCGCGGCGTCACCGGCCAGGAAGACCCGGCCGACGCGGTAGGCGGGGGCCTGCCTTTCGTCGCTGTGGAAGCGGGACTTCCAGCGGATGTCGGTGATGCCGTAGTCGGTGCCGAAGTTGAGCCGCAGCAGTTCCTTGATCTCCTCGGCATGGAGTGGTGCCTTGTCGTCCAGCTGATGGTGCCGGTTCCAGCCGGTCAATCGGTACGTGTCCTCGCCCATCTCGGTGAGCAGCGCGAATCCGTCCGGCACGGCGTTGACCGTGAAAGGCCGATTCGGTTTCCTGCCGAGCTTGAGGTCGGCAAGGATCAACGACTTGAGAATGGACTTGCCGGGGAAGGGCAGTCCGAGCGCTGAGCGGATGGTGCTGTGCACTCCGTCGGTCCCGACCAGGTAGGAAGCGCGGAAGGTGGTCGACGGACCGCCCGGATCCGCGTCCTTGCCGGCGACCGCGCGGGCCGTGACGCCGTTCGCGTCCTGCTCGACGGCGACGACCTTGGTGTCGTGGACGAAGGTGACCCCGGCTTCGCGGGCCCGCCGTTCCAGTACGCGCTCCACTTCGTATTGCGGCAGGAACAGGACGAACGGGTAGCGGCTGGGCAGCCGAGCGGGGTTGAGTTCACCCCGTTCGAACAGCGCCAGCCGGTCGATGGGGTGTCCCAGCTTGATCACCTCGTCCGCGATCCCGCGGGCGTCGAACTGTTCCAGGACACGGGCGTGCACGACCAGGGCGCGGGACAGGTTGCTGATCTTGTGAGGGCGAGCCTCGACAACGGTCACCGACAGGCCTGCTTCGGCGAGGTCCCCGGCGAGCAGCAGCCCCGTGGGGCCCGCGCCCACGACCAGTGCGTCCGTTGGGTGCGCGCCTTCGGAGTTTGGGATGTCAACCATGACGGCCTCCTCGAATGGAAAGCCAGCTCGTTGGTCGACTCCTGCAGGAATACACACAACTCAACGTAGGCTGGCCATCAATGATGTGCTCAACGCATTCACACTGGCAGGTGCCCCGGCTCCGGCGTTCCTCAATGGAAAGCCGGTTTTCGCCCCGCTCTTCCAGGGCGCTTTCATCAAAGTCGAACGGCCGGCCGAGAGGTGACCTGCATTGGACTCTCCTCAGAACCGACCTCTAACGTAGTTCGGTTGCTACCGGAGTCACACGGTCATTCCCGGACACATTTCGCGCAAAATAGGTCATGCGCCCGTCGTGCGCCATGTCAGCTTCCTTGCCTCAGTAGTGATCGCGCATCGGTTCGGTCGCCCACGCCGGCTGTACGGTCTCGCCCTGCGGACCGAACTCGGTCATGTCGGGCCTGATGTCCAGCACCGGGGTGCCGTCGATGGCGTCCAGCCCGCGCACGTGGATGTCGAGGCCGTCCACGGCGAGCGTTGCCACGCCCTGCTCGCGCCGCGCGACGAAGCCGAGGCGCACTTCGAGTCGGCGCTCACGATGCACTCCCGCGGTCCGGCCAACGGGGGACTCTACCCTAACGACGGGTCGTGCCCGCCCCGTCGGCGGCGCGGCTCAACCGTCATAGTGTGGGCGGCATGGCATTGCGACTCGTACAGGTGAACGTCAAGGCTCGGGACGACTCGGCGCTCGGCAGGTTCTGGGCGGAGGCACTCGGCTGGGACATCGACAGCGAAGGGCCTGGGGTGACCAACGTCCTGCCTGTGAAGTCCGTCTGGCCGGACCCGGCCGCCGTGTGCGTCGATTTCGTCGCCGTTCCCGACCCCGAGACTGTGAAATACCGCGTGCACCTCGATCTTGCCACCACCTCCGCGGACCACCAGGCCGAATGGGTCGCGCGCCTAAGGGAGCTCGGTGCGACGCCTGCCGACGTGGGCCAGGGCGACGTGCCGTGGACGGTGCTGGCCGACCCGGAGGGCAACGTGTTCTGCGTGCTGGAGCCTCGAGAGCGCTACCGGGACACCGGGCCGGTCGCCGCGGTGGTCGTCGACTGCGACGACCCGCGGGCTATGGCCCGGTTCTGGGGCGAGGCGATCGACTGGACCCTCCTCGAGGTGAGCGACGATCACGCGCGGCTGCGCTCCGCCGGCAACGTCGGGCCATATCTTGAGTTCGTCCGCCGGCCCAACGACCACGACGTGTGGACCCGCGTCCATCTCGACGTGCTGCCCTACCCCGGCGGCGACCAAGCGGCCGAGGTGACCCGGCTGCGGGGCCTCGGTGCGACGCCTGCCGACGTGGGCCAGGGCGATGTCTCGTGGAAGGTGCTGGCCGACCCGGAGGGCAACGAGTTCTGCGTTCTTGGCGCCCCCGCCTGACACACGGAGCGGGAGGCCGTGTCCGCGGTCAGTCTGACCGGGTTGCGGCCGGCTCACGACGAGCCGGGTCGGGCGGCCGATGCGACGTACGGCGGGACAGCAAGCAGCCGGTCAGCGCGGCGGCGAGCCCCGCCAGCCCGGCCGCCGCGAAGCCGCCCGCCGGGGCGGAGACGTCGATCGCCAGCCCGACGATCGGTGACCCGAGCGCGAAACCCGCGCTCTGCGCCGACGACTGCAACCCTGTCGCCTCACCCTGCACGCCGGCCGGCGCCAGCCGGCTCACCGCGTCGGCCATCGTGGACAGGGTCGGCGCGGTGAGGAAGCCGGCGACGGTCACGGCCACGCACAACCAGCGCCAGTCATGGGCGAGCCCGGCGGGAATCGTCACGAGCCCGAGCAGGCCGAGCAGCACCCAGGTGGGCAGCGGCCGGGGCAGCGCCCCGTACGTCAGCCCGCCGGCGACGGAGGCCACGCCGAGCACGGCGATGACCACGGCGGCCCAGGACACCTGGCCCTCTTCTTCGAGCGTGGCGACGATGGCGAGGTCGATGCCGCTGAGCAGCGTCGTGGTGCCGAACCCCATCGCCAGTACGGCGATCATGCCGGCGCCCAGCCACTCCCGGCGCGGGGGCCGTCCGGCCGGGCCGCCGGCGTCCGGCTCGCTCCCGGCCCGCATCGGCGGGTTGAGCAGGGCGATCCCGGTTCCGCCCGCCACGATCGCGGCGCCGATCCCCCACGCCACCACGCCCGGGGACATGTTCGCGGCGCAAAGGATCACCACCGCCGGGCCCACGACGTACGACAGTTCGCCCTGCACCGACTCCAGCGCGAACGCGGCCCTGCGCTGCCCCGCCGGCGTCATCGCGGCGATCGCCTGCCTGGTCACCGGCAGGACCGGCACCATCGCCAGCCCCGCCGCGAAGGCGGCGCCCAGCAGGGGCCCGTACGGCAGGATCGGCACGCTCAGCCAGAACACGGCCTGCAGGACGACGGTCACCGGCAGCACGGCGCGCAGGCCACGACGGTCGATCATGCGCCCGAGCAGCGGCCCGCCCAGCGCCAGCCCGGCGGTCAGGGCCGCCGCGACACCCCCGGCTGCGGCGTAGCTCATGTCCAGGCCCAGCACGACGTACATCGTCAACGCCATCACGGCAGCCGTGATCGCGGTGCGGCCGAGCATCGAGACGCCCAGCAGCGACGCCATCCCCGGGACGGCGAGCACCTGTCGGTATCCGGTCACCCGCGTGACGCTAGAACGCCCGGCACGCCATAGGAAGTACTTAATTCGTTGGGGCTGTCATAATGAATGCTTATGGCCAAGGATCTTGAGATCGCGTTGTTGCGCTCGTTCGTCACCGCCGTGCGGGCGGGCAGCATCAGCCGCGCCGCGACCGCGCTCGGGCACACGCAGCCCGCGCTGAGCCAGCAGGTGCGCAAGCTGGAGAGCGCCGTCGGCCACCCGCTGCTCCACCGTTCGCCGTCGGGCGTCTCGCCGACCCGGGCCGGCGAGGAGCTCCTGCCGTACGCCGAACGTATCCTCTCGCTGTCCGCGCAGGCGCTCACCGAGACCGGGCGCGCGCTCACCGGCCACTGCGGCGTCGGGCTGCTCGAGGACCTGGCCGCGTCCCAGCTGTCGCAGGTCCTCGCCGACCTGGCCCGGCTCCACCCCGGCGCGACGCTGGAGGTGCTCAGCGTCGCCGACGTCGCGATGCGGGAGGCGTACGACACCGGCCGGGTGCACCTGGTGCTCAACGAGGTGCCGGCCCTTCCCGGACCGCCGCGCTGGACCGTGCGCCGCCCGCTGGTGTGGGCCGTCGGCACGGGCGTGGACCCGGCCGCCCAACCGCTGCCGGTGGTGCTGTTCTCCAACCCGTGCTTCTGGCGTACGTCGGTGCTGGAAGCGATGGATCGCGCCGACCGGCCCTGGCGGGTGGCGTTCGAGAGCAACAGCCTGGTCGGCGTGCTCGCCGCCGTACGCGCCGGGCTGGGCGTCGCGGCGCTCATGCCCGCCAACCTCGAGCCGGGCATGGCCTGTCACGACGCGGACGCCCTGCCCGCCCTGCCGGACGTCGAGCTCGGTCTCGCGCGGCATCCGCGAACCGAGGGCGACCCGCTGACCGACGCCGTGGAGAGCGCGCTCCGGCGTACGATCTGAGCTCAGCCGGTGGCGGCGCCCCAGGTGAGTGAGAGGCCGGTGGCGGCGCGTTCGGTGCGGATCTCCATCATGCTGCCGAGGATGGTGGCATGGTCGGACACCACGGGCGTGGCGTCGAGCGTGTAGGTGATCCGGGTGCTGACCAGCACCGGGCTGCCCTGGGGCTCGTCAAGGTGGCGGGCGGCGGCGTCGTCGAGCAGGCCGGGCCTGACCACCTCGGACGCCCTGGCGACCGTCACGCCCGCGTCGGCGAGTGCCGTGTAGAGGCTGACGGCGGTGAAGTCGCGGTCGCGGATCCGGTCGGCCACCGGCCGGCGTACCCACGACACCTGGTGCACGGCGGGACGTCCGGCGAACTCGCGGACCCGCTCCAGCCGCAGGGCGGTGTCGCCGGGACGCAGCCGCAGCTCCGCGGCTATCCGGGCGGGAGCCCGGCGCACCGCCCGCCCGGCCACCGCGGTGCGTACGTCGTGACCCTGTTGGCGCAGGTCGTCGACCAGGCTGCGGAGTGAGTCGAGCTGATACGCCAGGTGGGGCGGGGCGACGAACGTGCCCTTGCCGGGCCGCTGCACGATCAACCTCTCGTCGCTGAGCTGACGCAACGCCTGGCGCAGGGTCATGAGGGTCACTCCGTAGGAGGCGCTCAGCTCCCGCTGCGGCGGCAGCGCCTCCCCCGGGGCGTAGTCGCCTGACCGGATCTTCGCGGCGAGGTCGGCGGCGATGGCGCGATATCTCGCCTCGTGCCCGGCGTCGGCGGTCATCGTGGTCGGTCACACTCCTGGTCGAGGGCTTTACGCAGGGTCGCGAGGAAGGCCCGGAGGTCGTCCGGCCCGGCCCCGTCGAGCACGCGCCGCATGACCGCGGCGCCGACCACCACGCCGTCGGCGTGACGGCGGGCTTCGCGTGCCTGGTCCGGGGTGGAGATGCCGAATCCTAGCAAGACCGGCCGGTCGGTGACGCGCCTGATCCGCTCGGTGAGCTGCGCCGCGGAGACGGCGAGGGCGGCGCGCTCGCCGGTGGTGCCCATCAGCGACACGGCATAGACGAATCCGCGGCTGCGGGACACGATCTCCGCCAGCCGGGGCTGGGGCGTCGCCGGCGAGGCCAGCAGGGCCGGCTCGATCCCGGCGGCGGCGGCCACGTCCGTCAGCTCGTCCGCCTCGTGCACCGGCAGGTCGGGCACGATCAGGCCGCCGACGCCGGCCCGGCGCAGCGCGGCGCAGAACGCCTCGGGGCCGTCGTGCAGCACCAGGTTGTAGTAGGTGCTCGCCACCAGCGGCACGCCCAGGTCCGCCATGCCGGACAGGTCGGCGAGGATGCGTCGGGTGCTCGCGCCCCGGACCAGCGCCGTCTGGCCGGCCTGCTGGATGGTGACGCCGTCCAGTGTGGGGTCGGAGAAGGGCAGGCCCACCTCGATCGCGTCGGCCCCGGCGTCGGCGAACGCCCGTAGGTAGTCGGTCCAGCCGGGCGTGATACCGCCGGTGACGTACGGCATGAGCAGGCCGCGGCCGGCGTCCCTGCGGGCGCGCAGGTGGCGTTCGACCGCGCCCGCGGTCATGGTCGGGTTCGTCACAGCAGCTCCTTCAGGGTCGAGACGTCCTTGTCGCCGCGGCCGGACAACGTCATGAGCACCGCCGATCCGGCGGGCAGGTCACCCTCGTCCGCCGCCCGGATCACCCAGGCGAGCGCGTGCGCCGATTCGAGTGCCGGGACGATGCCCTCGGTCCGCGCCAGCCGTACCGCCGCGCTGATCGCCTCGTCGTCGGTGACCGTGACGTAGCGGGCGCGGCCCAGGTCGCGCAGGTGGGCGTGCTCGGGGCCGACCCCCGGGTAGTCGAGCCCGGGGGCGATGGAGTGCGCCTCCGTGATCTGCCCGTCGCCGTCCTGCAGGAAAAGCGAGCGGCAGCCGTGCAGGACGCCGAGCCGACCGCGGGCGGCGCCGGCGCCGCCCTCCGCCTCGACGCCGACCAGCCGCGCCGGGGTGTCGGCGAATCCGGCGAAGGTGCCGGCCGCGTTGGAACCGCCGCCGACGCACGCGACCACGTGGTCGGGCACGCCGGTACGCAGCTCGGCCGCGCACTGCCCGCGGGCCTCGTCGCCGATGACCCGCTGGAACTCCCTGACCATCCACGGGTAGGGATCCGGCCCGATGACCGAGCCGATGCAGTAGTGGGAGTCACCGGTCGCGCCCACCCAGTGCCGCATGGCCTCGCTGGTGGCGTCCTTGAGCGTACGGCTGCCCGCGGTCACCGGGATCACCTCGGCGCCCAGCATGCGCATGCGGAAGACGTTCAGCTCCTGCCGCTCGATGTCGCGCTCCCCCATGAACACCGTCGCCTCCAGCCCGAGCAGGGCGGCGGCGGTCGCGGTGGCCACACCATGCTGGCCCGCGCCGGTCTCGGCGATCAGCCTGCGCCGTCCCATCCGGGTGGCCAGCAGGGCCTGGCCCAGCACATTGTTGATCTTGTGGGACCCGGTGTGGGCGAGGTCCTCGCGCTTGAGGTACAGCCGCACGCCCAGCGCCTCCGACAGCCGTTCGGCCGGAGTGAGCGGGGTGGGCCGCCCGGCGTGCGCGGCGAGCAGCCCCGCCAGGGCGTCGCGGAATCCGGGATCCGCCCAGGCCTCCCGGAACGCCTCGTCGACCTCGCGGCACGCTTCCACCAGGGACTCCGGCGCGTACCGGCCGCCGTACTCGCCGAACCGGCCCCCGACCCGGGGCCCGCCCATCGTCCCGTCCGGCGGGACCGGCTCGCGCCGCAGCGCCACGTCTCGCATACCGTGCTCCTTTTGTTCTATAACTCATGGAAGAGTTCTATAACAGTGAGTGTGACACGCGGGACGTGGGCACGCCACCATCGGGGCGTGCGGATGTCAGCGCTTGGGCCCGGTGGCGCGACGGTCGGTCGGGTGCGCGCACGCGACCGGCGATGTGCTGGGCCAGTCCGTTGACCAGGCCGCGCAGCTCGCGCTCCGTTGACGATGAGAGCTTGATTGACTCAAGTCCGCGTCACCCCTCACGCTCCGCCGGGCCGGGCGTGACGGCTGGCGCGGGTGACGCGGACTCGCGCCGCCGCCGGCGGGCCGTGGACGCCACGATGCCCTGGACGATGACGTATTCGGCCACGATCACGTTGATCAGGATGGAGGCCCACACGCTGGCGGTGTAGACGTCCTCGAAAGTCAGCCAGGTGTACTGCTTGCTCAGCACCATGCCGATGACCAGATAGACGCGCAAGGTGACCGCGGCGAACGTCAGGGCGTAGTTGCGGATCATCCAGATCCGGTGCAGCCGCGCCTCACCGCGGCGGATGCACCGGTAGGCCTGGACCAGTGAGTACAGCCAGGCCGCCGTGAGCACGTAGAACGCGACCTGGGCGGGGAACCCGCTGACCGAGAACGTCGCGGCGAAGAGCGCCGCAAGCGAGCCGCACACCACCGAGACCATGTAGACCCGGCCCGCGATCCGGTGGAGACGGGGATGGCGGTCGCGCAGCGGCGTGAGGAACTGCAGGGGGCCGATGAGCAGCGCCAGGCCGGACGGAACGGCGTGCACCACGAGCGACAGGAAATGGAGCGTCGCGTCCGGATTGATGGCAAGGTTGCTGTTGGCCGGGTCACCACTCAGGTACGGCGGCACGGCGAAGGCGGCGATGCCGATCGCGGAGACGGCCATCAACCCCCACAACGTCCGCCGGCGCCTGCCCATGGTCGAAGCGGTGGTCATGCAGACTCCCATGCTCGTAAGTGGTCACTCGACCGGCCGACAGGCTTCACCCGGTTGCTCATCGTGCCACGCTCCCGGACGACCGCGTACCGAACGCCGTACGGCCCCTCGGGGGTTCGACGGCCGCGAACGCGGTCCCCTACGGTGCTGCCATGGGATCACGCATCGGTGCGCTGATCGTGGACTGCCGCGATCCCGGACGGTGGGCCAGGTTCTTGGGTGAAGGCCCTCGACCGGGGCCACCCGCGTCGATGTGGGCCAGGGCGACTGCGCCTGGGCGGTGATGGCGGATCCGGAGGGCAACGAGTTCTGCGTACAGGATGCGCATTCGCCGCTGATCCGCGCGGAGTGGCTGCGGCGGTACGAGGCGTACCGGCCGGCCGGAGCCTGAGCCGCCCGCAGGGCCGGCCGAGGGCTGGGATTCGCCTCCCCCGCCCCGGGTACGGTGGCGCGGAGTCCTCACTGCTGGGAGCCGGTGACATCCGCGCGGCCGCCCCCGGCAGTTGTCACGCTGGGAGTGGAGTACGTCGATGGCATGCCGTATCAGTGAACTCGTGCTCAAGTGCCACGACCCCGAGATGCTGGCGCGCTTCTGGTGCGAGGTCCTGGACTTCACAGTGCTGCAAAGTGAGGAGGACGGCATCGAGATAGGGCCGCGCGACGGGTTCGGCGGCCCGCAGCCGACGATCATCCTCAGCCGCGACGACGAACCGCAGACCGGGGTGCTGCGGCTGCACATCGACGTCAACGCCACCGACCGCGACCAGGATGCCGAGCTCGAACGCCTGCTGGCCGCGGGAGCCGTACCGGTCGACGTCGGTCAGACCGGGGAGGAGCCCTGGCACGTGCTCGCCGATCCGGAGGGCAACGAGTTCTGCCTGCTCAGGACACGCCTCAAGCCGCTCTGACGGACGGCGTCGCGACCGGTTCCCGCTCCTGGCGCGGGAATGCGGACAGTGATGAGTTTCTGGTCGTGCGCAGGGTGGGACAGACCTCGCATGGACCCCATGTGGGATGTGGTGATCGTAGGAGCGGGACCAGCGGGCTCGGCGGCGGCGCTACGCGCCGCGCAACTACGGCCGCGGGCGCGCGTGCTCCTGCTCGACAGGGCGGACTTCCCCCGTGACAAGCCGTGCGGCGACGGCATCGCCGCCCACGGGCGCGACGAGCTGGCTCTGCTGGGGGTGCCCGCGCTCATCGACGACTACCGGCCCACGCCGCGCCTGACCGTGGTCTCGCCGGGCGGCGTGCGGGTCTCCGCCGAGGCCGCGCGGCCCAATCACGTGGTGCCGCGCCGGGTGTTCGACGCCCGGCTGGTGGCCGCCGCGCGGGACAGGGGCGTCGAGGTACGCAGGCACCGTGTCAGGGATCTCGTCCCCGACGGATCCGGGGTGGTGATCGACGGCCGGCTGCGGGCCCGTACGGTGGTGGCGGCCGACGGGGCCGGCTCGGTCGTGCGCCGCCTGATCGGCCTGGCGCCGGCCGCCGAGGAGCACACCGCCATCGCCGTGCGCGGCTACGCCGACGTGCCCGAGGATGACGATGTCCAGCTCATCGCCATGCAGAAGGCGGGCTGGCCGGCCTACGCGTGGTCGTTCCCCATCGGCGACGGCACCGCGAACATCGGCTTCGGCATGCTGCTCCCCCGGCTGCGCGCGGCGGGGGCACCCGGACGTCAGGTGCTGCACGGCCGGCTCGCCGAGTTGCTGCCCGGTCTGCACCCCCGTGAGCTTCGTGCCCACCACCTGCCGCTCTCGACCGGTCGGCCGGCGCCCGGCGCTGGACGGGTCCTGCTCGCCGGTGACGCGGCGGGGCTGATCAACCCGCTCACCGGCGAGGGCATCTACTACGCGCTGCTGTCCGGGCGGCTGGCGGCCGAGGCCGCGGTGGAGTCGCCGGACGATCCGCTGGCGCTGTACCGGAGCAAGGTGCGCCGGGCGCTCGGACGGCATCTGCGGACCACGGACGTGCTGGCCCGGCTGGCCCAGTCCCCCGGCTTCATCGACGCGGCGATCGAGACCGCCGCCCATCGCAAGGAGGTGTTCGACCTGCTGGTGGAGGTGGGGCTCGGGGCCGGGACGGTGCCCGCCCCGCTCGCGCTGGCCGTGGGGATGCGGTGGCTGCGCGGATCCCTGCGCGCGGGCCGGTCCGCGACGCGGGTCACCCCGTGAGGGAGGCGCCCTCGGCGATCAGGAGGACCACGTCCACCGCCGCCACGGCGACGGCGGTGACGAACGGCACCCGCGCGGACCTGGACGCCGCCGACACCCCCGTGGCCGAGAGGACGAACGCGGCGGCCACGGCCGCAAGGCCCGCAACGCCGGGAGCGCCTTCGGGGCCGAGGACGAGCAGGAGGGTCGCAACCAGCAGCGGTACGGGGATCAGAAGGCGAACGCGGGAGGCGCCCATGCGCTGCGGCCAGCCGCGTACGCCGGTGTCCAGGTCGCCCTCGATGTCCGGCAGCACGTTGGCCAGATGAGCGCCCACGCCGAGCAGCGCGGCGGCCAGGACCGCCCACCACGCGGGCCAGGGTTCGCCGGGCAGGCCCAGGGTCACGAAGGCCGGCAGCACGCCGAACCCGACCGCGTACGGGGCCCATGACAGGAGTGTCGCCTTCAGCCCGAGGTCGTACCCCCAGGCCGCCAGCACCCCGGCGAGGTGCAGCGCGCCCGCCCGCCAGCCGGAGGCCAGCGACAGCGGCACGCAGCAGGCCAGCGCCACGAGAGCGGCGATGCGGACGGCACGCGCGCTGACGGTGCCGTCCGCGACGGGTTTGCCCGCACGCCCGGCGGCCGCGTCCCGCTGGGCGTCGAGCGCGTCGTTGCACCAGCCGATCGAGAGCTGCCCCGCCAGCACGGCCGCCCCTGCCAGCACGCACCCCGCCGCGTCGCGCCCCGTGGCCACGGCCAGCGCGGTGACCAGGGCGGTCACCGCCACGGTCGGGCCGGGATGGCACGCGCGCACCAGCCCGCGGGCGGGCCGCCACGGCCCGTCGCGCACGACGGCGGCGGCCGCGGGGTCGCGGTCCCTCACAAGCCGATCGTAGACCGGGCGGCCGCCGCCGAGAATCCCGCGCCCGGTGTGGCTTAAATGACCAGTGGGACGGGAAACGTGCGAAGCAGGAGTTGCCGGCCGCCCAGGGAGAGCTGCATGACCCGTATCGCCGCAGTCCGTTGTGCTTTCCCTCCTCACCGGTACGCGCAGTCCGAGCTCACCGACATGGCCGCCCGCGTGTGCCTGCCGGAGAACGGCGACCGGCGGCTCCTCGACCGCCTGCACCGCAGCGCCCGGGTGGACTACCGCAATCTCGCCCTGCCCATCGAGCGGTACGAGAAGCTCAACGGCTTCGGCGCCGCCAACGACGCCTTCATCTCGGTCGCCGTGGACCTCGGGCTGGAGAGCGTGAAGGCCGCCCTGGACGCGGCCGGGCTGGAGCCGACCGAAGTCGACCTGATCATGTTCACGTCGGTGACGGGCATCGCCGCGCCCTCCATCGACGCCCGGCTGGCGGCGGCGCTCGGCCTGCGGCCCGACGTCAAGCGGGTGCCCGTCTTCGGCCTGGGCTGCGTGGCGGGGGCGGCGGGCATCGCCAGGGTCCACGACTACCTGCGGGGCTGGCCGGAGCACGTGGCCGTGCTGCTGTCGGTGGAGTTGTGCTCGCTCACGGTGCAGCGGGGCGACTCCTCCCCCGCGAACCTGGTCGCCAGCGCATTATTCGGCGACGGCGCGGCGGCCGTGGTGGCCTGCGGCGGCGGGCGCGGAACGGCCGGTCCCACTGCCGGCCCCACCGTGGTGGCCACGCGCAGCCACCTTTATCCGGGCTCCGAGCACGTCATGGGATGGCGGGTGCGCGACACCGGGTTTCAGGTGATGCTGGACGCGAGCGTCCCGGAGGTCGTGCGGCGCTACCTGCCCGGCGACGTGCACGGCTTCCTGGCCGAGTACGGCGTGACGGCGGAGGAGGTGACGGCGTGGGTGTGTCATCCCGGCGGGCCGAAGGTGCTCGAAGCCGTGTCGGACGTGCTCAGCCTGCCCGTGGGAGCGCTCGACGTGACGTGGCGTTCGCTGGCGGCCAACGGCAACCTGTCCTCGGCCTCGGTCCTCCACGTGCTGGGCGACACCCTCGCCACCCGGCGGCCCGAACCTGGAACCTGGGGCCTGATCATCGCCATGGGGCCGGGCTTCTGCTCGGAACTCGTTTTGATCCGCTGGTGACCGCGCCCATGACCCGAACGCTGGTGGCTGCCTTATGATCTGGTACCTGGTGCTCGTCCTCCTGGTCGGCCTGGAACGCGTGGCCGAGCTGGTCGTCGCCCGGCGCAACGCCGCGTGGAGCATGGCGCGCGGCGGCGTCGTCAGCGGGCAGGGCCACTATCCGTGGATGGTGGCCCTGCACACCGGGCTGCTCGTCTGCGCGCCGCTGGAGGTCGCGCTGGCGGATCGGCCCTTCCTGCCCGCGCTCGGCTGGCCGATGCTGGCGCTGGTCGTGGCGGCCCAGGGGTTGCGGTGGTGGTGCATAGCCTCGCTCGGGCCGCGCTGGAACACGCAGGTGATCGTGGTGCCGGGCCTGCCGCTGGTGACGCGCGGCCCGTACCGGTTCGGGTGGCTGCGGCATCCCAACTACGTGGCTGTGGCGGTCGAAGGGCTCGCGCTGCCGCTGGTGCACACGGCCTGGGTGACGGCGCTGGCGTTCACGGTGCTCAACGCCGTGCTGATGGTGGTGCGCATCCGCTGCGAGAACGCGGCTCTCGCGTCCGCTTCGGAGCGGTGACCGCGTGATCGACGTGCTGATCGCGGGCGGCGGCCCGGCGGGGCTGGCGACGGCCGTGCACGCCGCGCTGGCGGGGATGGAGGCGGTCGTCGTCGAGCCGCGGGCCTGTCCCGTGGACAAGGCGTGCGGCGAGGGCGTCATGCCGGGCGGTGTGGCGGCGCTGGCGGCGATGGGGGTGGAGGTCGAGGGGCGCGAGTTCCGCGGCATTCACTACCTCGACGGCCGGCGTGAGGTGCGGGCCGCGTTCTCCGCTGCGCCCGGCCTGGGCGTACGCCGTACGCACCTGCACTCCGCGCTCGCGCGGCGAGCCGCCGAGCTGGGCGTCAAGACCGTCACCGGCAGGATCACGGACGTCTCGCAGGACCGGGACGGCGTGGAGGCCGCCGGGCTGCGGGCCCGCTGGCTGGTCGCCGCCGACGGGCTGCACTCGCCGCTGCGCCGCTCGCTCGGCCTCGACCTGCCCGCGCGCGGTCCCCGCAGGTACGGCCAGCGCCGGCACTACAGGATCGAGCCGTGGACCGACTTCGTCGAGGTGCACTGGTCGAACGCGGGCGAGGCGTACGTCACTCCCGTCGCCGCCGACCTGATCGGCGTCGCGATACTCAGCTCGGTGCGGCGCGGCTACGACGAGCACCTGCGCGGCTTCCCCGGCCTGACCCGCCGTCTGCGCGGCCCGGCCGTCACCGTGGTGCGCGGCGCGGGCCCGCTGCGCCAGGCCGCGCGTTCCCGCCGTGCGGGGCGTGTCCTGCTGGTCGGGGACGCGGCCGGCTATGTGGACGCGCTCACCGGCGAGGGTGTCTCGCTGGCGGTGCGCTCGGCCGAACTGCTGGTCAGGTGCCTGGTCGAGGAGCGGCCGGAGGATTACGACGGCGCGTGGTCGCGGTTGTCCCGCACGCACCGGCTGCTGACGGGCGCGCTGGTGCAGGCCGCGCGCCGCGCCGGCACGGCCCGGCTGGTGGTGCCCGCGGCCCGCAGCCTGCCCGGCCTGTTCACGGGCATCGTCCGGATGCTCGCCTGACCTCTCAGGGGGCGTGGCGCGCGTCGCGGCACAGGTCTCGCCTCTCGGACACCTGCTCCAGCCCTGCCGACCGGTAGGTGGCGACGGCGCCGACGTTGGAGCTCGGCGTGTACACGACCACGCTGGACGAACCCAGCTCCCGCAGCGCGCGTGCCCCGGCCATGGTGATCGCCCGGCCGTAGCCGTGGCCGCGGTGCTCCCGGTGCACTCCCATCGGTTCGATCAGCCCCATTCTGCCCACACCCGCCGACCACACGATCACGACCGCCACCATCTCGCCCCGCTCGTCGCGTACGGCCAGGCACCGCGCGCCGGCATACGGAACGCCTGCCGCCATCGCGTGCCAGCGCTCGTCAGTGGACGTCGACCCGCCGAACGACGCCCGCAGGGCCGCGACCCACTCGCGCGCCTGCTCCGACCCGACCACCTCGATGTCGACGCCGGGATCCGGCACGGGGGCGCCGAGGTCGCGCCGGAGCAGCGTCCACGGCTCGCCACTCTCCCAGCCGTCCTCGGACAACACGTCCCGGATCAGCGCACTCATCGGCGCTTCGAGGGAGACCTTGCCCTCGGGCAGCACACCACGCCCCGACACGTCGCGCGCCACCTGCCGCGCGAGCTCCTCGTCGCGCAGCGCCCGCGGCGCGAACGCCAGCCGCAGCAGGTCCGCACCGTCCAGCAGCCCGACCGCGAGGATCTCCCCGGCCCGGCTCCAGGTCCGCGTGGCCTGCGCCGTACGCTCCGCGCCGAAGCGCCAGTACCAGCCCACATCTCCCGGATGCAGTTGCACGGGCACGGTGTCGTCCTGCCATTTCTCCAACGCCCGCACCACGTCACCGAGCCCGTCGGCCGACGGGCCGCCCATCTCGACAGCCATCGCCCGATCAAACACCACTCCGGCGGGCGCGGGCATCCCAATTACGGGCGGGCGCCCGCTTCCGTCGTCCCGGTTGTTCGGCACCCGCAGTTTTAAGGTACGCTCCCGTCACCATCGGAAAATAGCGTTGGAGCTTACACAGAAGGTTCAACGATACAGTTCAAGGAATGACAGCCTCGATCCGGAATGCCGTGCGTCCCTTCACCGGCGGTGCCCTCGCCTCGCTCCTGCCCACGGCCACCCGCCTGCTAGGTCTCGGCGAGCCCACCCACGGCGTCGAAGCCTTCCCCGAACTGCGCAACGAACTCTTCCGACACCTCGTCGAACACAGGGGCTACCGCTCCATCGTCATCGAGAGCGACTGCCTGGCGGCCCTGGCCGCGGACGCGTACGTCGCCGACGGCATCGGCACCCTCGACGACGCGATGAGCCGCGGCTTCAGCCATGGCCTCGGCGCCTCACCCGCCAACCGCGAGCTCCTGCGCTGGATGCGCGCCCACAACGAGCAGCGTCCGCCGCACGAGCGGCTTCGCTTCTACGGCTTCGACGGCCCTCTGGAGATGACCGGCGCCGCCAGCCCCCGGCCGGCATTGACCGCGCTGCACGACTGTCTCTCCGCCCACCTCGACCTGGCCTGGAGTCGCGAGACCCTCGGCGAACTGCTCGGCCCCGACGGGCGCTGGACCAACCCGGCCGTCATCACGGATCCCACCCAGTCCGTCGGCCGCACGCCTGAGGCCGGAGCGCTACGCCTGATCGCCGATGATCTGCGCGCGCTGCTCACCGCGCACACTCCTCACCTGACGGCCGCCATCTCCCCTGACGGCTGGTGGCGCGCCGACCTGTACGCCCGCACCGCCGCCGGGCTCTTGCGCTACCACGCCGGCATGGCCGACGCCGCGACCACCCGCGTCGGCACGCTGATGTGCCTGCGCGATGCGATGATGGCCGACAACCTCGACGCCATTGTGGCCCGCGAGGCCCGTCGCGGCCCCACCCTCGTCTTCGCCCAGAACAGCCACCTGCGGAAGGACAAGAGCAGCTGGCTGTTGCCGGAGGGCTGGGGCCCTCTGGCGGGCCGGACACTGGAGTGGTGGAGCGCCGGGGCCATCATCGGCACCCGCCTCGGCGACCAGTACGCCTTCGCGGCCACCACCTTCGGCACCCGCGGCTCCGACGTCCCCAAGCCTGACACCCTCGAAGGGCTGCTGTCGGCCCTCCCCGATGCTCGCGCGGTCGTCGATCCCGTCCGCCTCGCCACGGTCCTCGACCGGAAGCCGACGCCCCGCGTCCCGGCCGACCACACATACTTCCCCCTCGACCCGGACAGCACCGACCAGACCGACGCCATCGTGTTCCTCAAGGACATCTGAGCCACCCTTGGGCCAGGACGTCCGTTCCCGGGGCACGGACCGCCTTCAGCCGAGCGGCGGGTGCTGCCCGGTCAGGCACGTACCGGTCCGCAAACGTCTGTGCTCCTTGGCGGACCAGCGCCGCGTACTCCCGGATCGCGGGCAGCGGCATGCCGGAGGCTCGGAGCCGGGAGCACAGGTGGAGGCCTACCAGGTCACCCGCAGCGCGTGCAGGCCGTACACGATGCTGAAGACCCGGTAGTCCACCCGCTCGTGCGGATCGGCCAGGGCGAGGCCGGGGAAACGCCGCAGCAGTGCGGGGAAGGCGATGCGCATCTCCATCCGCGCCAGCGGCGCCCCGAGGCAGTGGTGCACGCCGTGGCCGAAGCCGACATGACCGGCGGCTTCCCTGGTGATGTCGAGGGTCTCGGGATCGCCGGTCAGGGCGGGGTCGCGGTTGGCGGCGGGAATCGAGAGGATCACGAGCGAGCCGGCGGGAATGACCTGCCCGGCGATCTCCACCTCCGCCATGGTGGTGCGCGGCGGCAGCCCGTTCACGATGGACAGCCAGCGCATCAGCTCCTCGACGGCGGGCTCGATCCGCGCGGGGTCGTCGCGGATCATGGCGACCTGGTCCGGGTGCCGCAGCAGGGCCAGGGTGCCCAGGCCGAGCATGTTCGCAGTCGTCTCGTGCCCGGCCAGCAGCAGCAGCTTCGCGATACCGGTGAGCTCGTCGGCGCTGAGCTCGTCGCCGTGCTCACGCACCAGCATGCCGAGCAGGTCCTCGCCCGGGTTCGCCCGCGCGCGGGCGGCCAGGCCCGCCATGTAGGCGTGATCCTCCCGCTGCGCCGCGAGTCGCTGCTCCGCCGGCAAGGACGTGTCCAGCAGGCGCACGGAACGGGCGTGGAACTCGGCGCGGTCGGCGTACGGCACACCCAGCAGCTCGCAGATCACCAGCGACGGCACCGGCAACGCGAAGTGCTTCACCAGATCGGCCGGCTTTCCCGCCCGCTCCAGATCGTCCAGCGCCTCCTGGACGATCTCGGTGATCCGCGGCTCCAGCCGGCGCATCCGGCGTACCGTGAACTCCGGCGTGAGCATCCGGCGCAGGCGGGTGTGCTCGGGCGGGTCGAGCCCGATCAGCTGCCCGGCCTGCATCTTGGCCCGCTCCTCGGCGTCCATTTGCCCGATTTCCGGGAACGGTGTGCGGGCGCTGCTGAACCGGACGGGGTCCGACAGCACCTGCCGGACGTCCTCGTGGCGGCAGACGAGGTACGCGGGCAGGCCGAACGGCGTGTCCACCCGCACCACACCCTCGCGGTCGCGGGCCAGGGCCAGTTCCTCGACCGGGTCCATCCCGTCGCGCCGCATGAACAGCGGCGCTTCCAGCGCTTGCGTCATCTTCTGACCATCCATTCTGTGGTGCCGGCTCCCTCGCCGTCCTACCTGTCCGACAAGACAGCGCGCCGAACTGTGAGGCCGGCGCGTCGCCTCACATTCCGCGGTGTCGCGTTGTCGGACCGGTGAGGGAGCGATCATCGCCGGCCCCATCCGGGCCGCGTGTCCCGAACACCTGCCGAGACCGAGAAGGGAATCGTCGCCATGTCCGGATTTCACGCACGTCACAAGGTCGTCGTCATCGGAGGCGGCTACGCCGGCACGCTCGCGGCCAACCACCTGCGGATGCGTTCCGACGTCGACGTCACCATGGTCAATCCCCGCCCCGAGTTCGTGGAACGCATCAGACTGCACCAGTTCGTCGCCGGCACCGGCGAGGCCACGGCCGGCTACGGCACGCTGCTCGGTGCGGACATCCGGCTGGTCGTCGACAGCGCGGAGCACATCGACACCGTGGCCCGCGAGGTGCGGCTGGCCTCGGGCGGCGCGATCGAGTACGACTACGTCATCTACGCGGTCGGCAGCACCGGGGCCATACCGTCGTCGGTGCCCGGCGCGGCCGAGTTCGCGTTCGACATCGCGGAGCTGGAGGCCGCGCGGCGGCTGCGCGCCCGTCTGGACGACGTGCCCCTCGGCGCCCCGGTCACCGTGGTCGGCGGTGGGCTGACCGGCATCGAGACGGCCGCCGAGCTGGCCGAGCGGGGACGCAGGGTCACGCTGGTCTGCGGCAGGACCCTGGCGCCGTCGCTGAGCGAGCCGGGCCGCCGGTCCGTGGCCAGGTGGCTGTCCCGGCACGGCGTCACGGTGCTGGAGGAGACCGCGGTGAGCGAGGTCGGGCCGGACGAGGTCGTCTTCGCCGGCGGCGGGACGGGGGCGAGCGCACTGACGGTCTGGGCGGCCGGTTTCGGTGTGCCGCAACTGGCGGCGGCGAGCGGGCTGCGTACCGACGCGCTGGGCCGGCTGCTCACCGACGAAACGCTGACCAGCGTCGGCGACGGCCGCATCGTCGCGGCCGGGGACGCCGCTTCGCCGTCGGGCCGGCCGCTGCGGATGAGCTGCTACGCCGCCGGGCCGCTCGGGGCGCAGGCCGCCAACACCGTGATGAGCCGCATCGCCGGCACCGATCCGGTGGCGATCACCCTGGCCTTCACGGGGTCGTGCGTCAGTCTCGGCAGGCGTGGCGGCGTGCGGCAGTTCGCCCGCAAGGACGACAGCGCGATGAACGTCTACTTCGACGGCCGCATGGCCGCGGCGTACAAGGAGATGACCTGCAACCTCGCGGTGCGCAGGATCCGCCGTGAGGCTCGCGTGCCCGGCTCCTACAAGTGGTTCAGGGGCGGCCGGCGTGCCGGGCGGCCGGCCATCGCCGCGCGGGCGACGTGAGCGGATGATTCCGGTCCGGGCGTCGCCGGTCAGGAGGTCCGGCGGGGCGGGGTGCAGTCAGGGCCGTCGCGCCACAGGGTGCGGCGGTACCGGCAGCGAGATGGCCGGCGTACAGGGCGACCTTCTGCTGGATCACGCCGAGCGCCTCCTGCAGGTCGGCCACCTGCTGCTGCACTCTGGCCTCGTGCCGGCGCAGGATGTCGAGGCGTTCGGTCTCGGTGCCCGGCCCCTCGCGCACGAGCCGCCGCTCATGCCCGAGTACGACCGGACACCGGCGGGTGACACCAGGCGAGCCCTCGCGGACGGCACCTTCCGCCTGGACAACGACCCGGAGAAGATCATCCGCGCAGGTGATCGACCTGGTGGACGGCGGTGAGACGCCTCCGCGGCTGCCGCTCGGCTCCGACACCTACCACGACGTGCGGAAGTCTCTCGTGGCGCGCCTCGCCGAACACGACGCGCACCGGGAGGTCGCCCTGTCCGTCGTCCGCGACGACCTCATGACCTCGGGGTAGCCCGGCCCCCGCGCGGTCGGCTCGCGGGGCGTGCGGACGACGCGAACGCCTCGGTGAGATGGGCCGTCAGGCGGGCCGGCGCGTCCTCCTGGAGGAGATGGCCGGCTCCCTCGATCCAGTGGAGCTCGGCGTGCGGGATCTTCTCGTGCAGCCAGCGGGCGTGCTCCGGGGGAAGGATACGGTCCTCACGGCCCCACAGGAGGCGCACCGGCACCGAGATGCCGCCCAGCAGCTGCTCGTACCCGGCCGTGTCCGCCTGCCTGATCTGGCTGTACTGGCGGTAGAACGCGGCCTGCCCCTCAGCGCCCCGCCACGGCTCCAGGAAGGCGTCGAGCACTCCTGGCCGCAAGCCGGCATGGGTGGCGTGGCGCAGGTGCGCGGCCACCAGCGCCTCGTGGGCGTAGCCGGGCAGCTGCCGGAAGACCTCCGTCTGCTGGAGGATGAGCTGGAAAAGCCCTCTTTCCCACTGGCCGCCGCTCACCGCGTCGAAGAGGGTGAGGTCACCGTAGTCCGCTCCTTCCAGCAGCAGCGCCCGCAGCGCGACCGCCCCGCCGATGTCGTGGGCGACCACGCTGGGGCGCGACAGGTCCCAGTGGTCCAGCAGCCGCCTGAAGGTCCTGGCATGTGCCACCAGGCTGAGGTCCTGGCCTTCGTGGCGGTCCGACCGCCCGAACCCGAGATGGTCGAAGACGAAGACCCTGCGGGTCAGGGCGAGCGCCGGTGCGACATCCCGCCACAAGAAGGAGGAGTACGGGGTGCCGTGCACGAGCACCACCGGGTCGCCGCGACCCATGACCGCCCAGCGCACGGCCCCGTCAGGCGTCTCGAATGCCTCGTCCAGCGTCCAGTCCACGACCGCCTCCTGTCACGTCGCCTCCTGGGCGCCATCCCCTCAGACCGGGCGGTTATGCCGTACCGCCGCCCTCATCGCGTGCGGTAGGCGTCGACCAGGTCGTCGCCGTAGGGGTCCCGCCCGGTTCCGGTGGCGGCGGGAGCGGAGATGGCGGCCTTCACGCCCCAGCTGTACCGGGTGGAGACGGAGGCTCCCTCGAGCCGGTGCCCGGAGCCCGTCCGCCAGACGGTCTGCACCGTGATCGGCCTGCCCGTGCGGTCGGTGCTGATCCCCCACATGAAGGAGATCTCGCCGACGCGCGGGTCGAGCCGGCCGCCGAGCATGTGGCGGAACGGTTTGGAAGCGCGGAACAGCGCGGCGAAGGTGGTCGTGCCACGGTAGGACCAGGTCTTCCTGATCTGGCGGTCGTCGGCGTCGTGGACGGCTCCGCCGGCCCGGTCGACGGTCGCCGTGCCGAGGAGGAAGGTCAGGGTGCCGACGTCGAAGGCGTTGATGATCTGATCGCCGTAGAGTGCCGATCCGGCGGGCGCCGTGCCGCGTTCGCGCCATCCGGAACCGCCGTACGCGGGTCCGGAGACGTAGAGGCGGCCGCCGGCCGCGCGTACGCGGTGCACCGCCGAGGCGATCTTGACCTGGTCGGCGGCACGCCGGTCGCCTTTCGCCGCGTCCTGCTTCAGGAAGCGCAGCGGGCACGTGCGGATGCTCGCGCTACGCCTGACGTCGGCGGCCACCACGCCGCCGGGGCCGAGCCTGGCCAGGCCGGTCACCACGGGCGCGTCGGCCCGTCGATTGCAGTGTTCGGTGGGTAACGCCTCCGCCCGCGGATCCTGTGGCCATCCTGCCTTGGCCCTCTGGTGGATCTTCATTGCGGCCCGCTGGCTCTGGAGTCGTTTCACGGCCCCCACCACGTCGACCGCGGTGGCGTGTGCGGGGGCGGGCATGACGGTCAGTCCGAGGACGAGCGCCGGTATCGTGTGCCATCTCATGATCGGTGATCATGTCATGTTCACCGGGTCAGGTCCTGCAGTCCGACGACCCGCAGCAGTTCCAGCCGTTCGTACGAGTCGCTGCCCGGCCGGGCGGTGTAGATGATCAGGCGCTGGTCGTGCTCCGGGTTGGCCAGCACCTCGCACTCCAGTTCCAGCAGGCCGACGACCGGGTGCACGAACCGTTTGACGTCGTTGCGGCGTACGGAGACCTGGTGGGCGTCCCACAGCTGCGAGAACTCCTCGCTGCGGGCGCGCAGCCGGCGTACGAGCCGGGCCAGCCGCGCGTCGTCCGGGCGGCGGGCGAGGGTGGCGCGCAGGTCGCCGACCGCCGCGCGGGCGGTGCGGTCGTGGTCCCCGGCGGGGAAGAGCGCCCGCGCGGCGGGGTCGGTGAAGTAGCGCCAGGCGACGTTGCGGTCCGCCTGCGGAAGGACGGACGCGTCACCGTACAGTGCCTTGGCCATCGCGTTCTGGGCGAGGATGTCGCCGCGGTCGCTCAGCACCTGGGCGGGGGTGTCGACCAGCCGGTCGAGGACGAGGAGCAGGCCGGGGCGGACGTGTTCGGTGGCCGGCCGGTCCCCGCGCGGTGGATCCTCGCCGGCCAGGTGGAACAGGTGGTCCCGCTCGTCGCCGGTCAGCCGCAGCGCGCGGGCGACGGCGGCGAGCATCTGGCGGGACGGGCGCGAACCTCTCGCCTGCTCCAGCCGCGTGTAGTGGTCGGTGGACATGCCCGCCAGCTGCGCCACCTCCTCGCGGCGCAGCCCCGGGGTGCGGCGCCGCGTGCCCTGCGCCAGACCGACGTCGGCAGGGGTGAGCCGGGTACGGCAACGTCGCACGAAATCGGCCAGGTCGGTTCTGTCCACCCCTTCACCATGCCGCGGACGACGTGGCAGAGCCAGGGACGGCCCGTCCCCGGATAAGGACGTCTCTCCCGCCGCCGTCCGCGGCGAACCTACCGGGGCGTCAGCACGCAGAACTCGTTGCCGTCGGGATCGGCCATCGCCACCCCGCCCGCCTCGCACGGGCCGGCGCCGATGCGCGTCGCTCCGAGGCTGGTCAGACGGTCGACCTCCGCCTGCTGGTCCCCGTGGGCGGGCGGGGCGAGGTCGAAGTGCAGCCTGTTCCTGCCGGTCTTCGGCGCCACCGGAGGGCCGCCCCACGTGATCTTGGGGCCGCCGTGCGGCGAGCGGATCGCCGTCTCCTCATCCTGGTCCCAGACCAGCGGCCAACCCAGCGCCTGGCTCCAGAAGCAGCCGACCTCCCGCGTGCCGTCGCACGACAGCGCGCCGATGAATCCGCAGTCGGCGAGGAACCGGTTGCCCGGCTCGATCACGCACAACTCGTTGCCTTCGGGGTCGGCGAGCACCACGTGACCCTCCTCGGGGCGCTGCCCGATGTCGATGTGGCGCCCGCCCAGCGCGAGCACCCTGTCCACCGTCTCGCGCTGGTGGTCCGGGGACGTGCTCGTCAGGTCGAAGTGGATCTGGTTCTGGCCGGTCTTCTTCTCCTGCGACGGCAGGCAGCGGATGCGGAACCCGGTGTCTTCGTCCGGCAGGAGCACGATGCCGTCGCGCGGGTCACCGGCCATCTCCCGGCCCAGCACCCCGGCCCAGAACCGCGCGAGCCCGGGCGGGTCGCCCGCATCGATGCAGAGCGCGACGAGTTGAGCGACCATCAGCGGTCTCCCGTCTTCCGACCCGCGGGGCGGGTCGCCCGGCGTGTGACGGCAGCAACGTTAACCCACCCGGGACGGGCGATGCGACCGTATTTCAGGTCCGGGTGCCGGTGCCGTACAGCCGCCGCTAGCGGCCGGGTTTTGCCCAGGTCAGCGAATATCGGCGGAGCACGTGCCGGCGGTAGCGCACGCCGGGCAGCAGTCGCCTCGCCGCGGCCCGCACCTGCCCGTAGCCCATCTGCGGGTCGGCGACCGGCATGCCCTCCGGGCCGTGCGCGCGACGCAGTACTTTGGCGATCCGCACGACGGGGGCGGCCGCGATCTTCACTGCCCACTCCGACGGGGTCGTCTCGCGGGCCAGGCCGACCACCACGAGCGTGCCGCCGGGGCGCAACATCCGGCGCATGCGGGTCAGGGCCGCCTCGAAGTCCATGTGGTGGATCGCAGTTACCGAGCAGATGAAATCGTAGCCCTCGGCGGGGAGGCCGGCGGTGAGGAAGTCACCTTCGACGAAGGTGACTTCCTGGTGGCCGGCGGCGAGTTCACGGGCGCGGGCGATCATCGGCGGCGAGTTGTCGATGCCGGTGACACGCTTCGCCCGCTCGCTCAGCTTCCGCACGAGCAGTCCGTCGCCGCAGCCCACGTCCAGCGCATCGCCGCATCCCTCGGGGACGGCCTGGAGGATGCCGGGGTGCCGGGCGACGTTGGTGTTCCAGTAGGGCTTCAGGTCGGCCTGACGCATCGGATCATCATAGGTCTCAGCGCCGCCGGCCTCAGCGTTCGCGGGCCCGGAGGTAGGCGTCCAGCTCGGCGGCGCCCTGCAGCATGGCCCGGCCCCGGGCGGACAACCGGGCCTGCCATTCGCGCAGGGTCGACTCCAGCGGGGCGACGCCTCCGGCCGAGCGCACCTGAGCGATCAGTGGGGCGATCTGCTCCAGCAGGTAGCCGCCCCGGCGCAGCTGGTGGGCCAGCCGGGCGTCCCGTACGTCGGCCGCGCTGTAGACCCGGTAGCCGGTCCGCGGATCGCGGCGCGGCCGGACCAGCCCGGCGTTCTCCCATTTGCGCAGGGTTGCGGGGCGGATGCCGAGCCTACTGGCCAGGGGACCGATGAACGTGTCGCCGCGCTCCTGCGGCACGGGCGCCAGGTCGCGCAGCGCCGCCTCGACAGCCTGGAGGGTGCGGCGGTCGTCGAGGAGCTGGCCGTGGCTGTCGTCGATGAGCCGCAGCGCGTCGTCGACGGCGCCCCGGTTGACCGCCTGCATGATCGACGTGGCCGTCGGGTGGCCGTGGCCCGGCACGAGGGCGACGAACGCGCGCAGGGCGTGGGCGTGCAGCGGCGCATAGGTGCGGTAGCCGTGGACGGTGCGCTCGGCGGCGGGCAGGATGCCGGCGTCCTCGTAGTTTCTGACCGCCTGGGTGGACAGGCCGTGCTCGCGCGCCAGGTCCACCGGCCTCATGAATGCACCACCGATTGAAGCTCCACCGAGCTGTAGCTGGAGTGTTTCGGGGAAAGTCTACACCGAAAGTTCAACGATACCGTTGAACGTATGGACATCAAGGACATCGCCCGGCCCGTCGACGGCGCGGGTATCTCGGCCTTCCTCCGGTCGCTTCCCGCCCAACCTCTGCTCCTCGGCCTGGGCGAGGCCAGGCACTTCGTGGGTGAGCTGGGCGAGGTGCGCAACGAGATCTTCCGGCATCTGGTCGAGCACGAGGGCTACCGGTCGTTCGCCATCGAGAGCGACTGCCTCGGCGGCCTCCTGGTCGACGACTACGTCACGACGGGTGCGGGCACGCTCGACGACGTCATGGAGCGCGGCTTCAGCCACGACTTCGGCGTGTTCCCGGCCAACCGCGAGCTCGTACGCTGGATGCGGGCGTACAACGAGGAGCATGAGGCGAAGGTCAGGTTCTTCGGGTTCGACGGCCCGCTGGAATACTGGGCGGCCAGCCCGCGTGAGCCGCTCACCGCCCTCCACGCCCTCCTCGACGGCCCGTTGCCGTGCACCAGGGAGACGCTCGACGCGCTGCTCGGCCCGGACGAGCGGTGGTCGAACGAGGCCACGGCCATGGATCCGTCCCAGTCGATCGGCCGGTCGGCCGACGCCCAGCGGCTGCGGCTGATCGCCGACGAGCTGGTGGCGCTGCTCGACACGCAGGCGCCGCGGCTGAGCGCGAAGGAGCGGGAGCGGGCGGAACTGTACGGGCGCACCGCCACCGGCCTGCTCCGCTACCACCACTGGCTGGCCGACGCGTCCCCGGCGCGGTGGACCCGCCTGTCGGCCCTGCGGGACGCGATGATGGCGGCCAACCTGGGCGCCGTCGCCGAGCACGGCCCCGCCCTGGTCTTCGCCAGCAACCTCCACCTGCGGCGCGACAAGAGCTTCATGTCGTTCGGCGACCAGGTGCTGGAGTGGTGGAGCGCGGGCGCGATCACGGCGACCCGGCTGGGCGACCGGTACGCCTTCCTGGCCTCGGCCTTCGGCGTGGTCGGCGACGACGTTCCGCACCCCGGCACAGTCGAGGGAGTCCTGTCCACGCTCCCGTGGGAGCACGCCCTCATCGACGCCCGCCGCCTGACCGAGGCCGTCAAAGGGGCCGCCCAGCGCGATTCCCGTGATTTCGCCTATTTCCCGCTCGCCCAGGACCAGCTCGACACGATCGACGCAATCGTCTTCGTCAAGCAGGCCGTACAACTGGATTGGCCCGGCCGCGCGCCCAACGCAGACGCCTGACCAGGCTCAGCAAAGGATGATCGTTGGTTGGCTCAGCCAGACGATCAGGAACAGGGCCGCATTCGTGTGCCATCATCCGATCGACTTCACCGACAGGGGCGATCCAGCCAGGGCACCGATCGGGGTGTTCGAGTACAAGGCCGACAACAGCTCCTTCCGCCTCGCCCACATACTCGGCGAAAGGCCCGCCTGAGGGCGGCTCCTGGAGGCGCGTGACATGCGCCGGTAGGGCCGGCGTTGCCGCGTCGTACGCCGGGACGCCGCGCTTGCGGCGGGCAGGGGACGCCTCGCATCGGTGACCCGCCCGGCCTATGGACGCCCGCCGCGTGGCGTGACCAGCCCGGCCTCGTACGCGACGATCACCGCCTGGGCCCGGTCGCGCACGCCGAGCTTGGCGAACAGGTCGCTCACCCGGTTCTTCACCGTCGACATCGACAGCTTCACCTCCTCGGCGATCTGCGCGTTCGACAGGCCCCGCGCGATCAGTTCCAGCACCTGCACCTCGCGCGCGCTCAGCACGGACAACTCGGCAGGCGTCACGGCCGTACGCGGGCGGGCCGGGCGCACGAACGTGCCGATGAGGCCGAGCAGCAGCCGGGGCGCCACCGTCGCCTCGCCCCGGTGCACGATCCTGATGCCCTCGATCAGTTCCTCCGGCGACACGTCCTTGGGCAGGAAGCCGGACGCCCCTGCCCGCAGCGCCGCGACCACGTGCTCCTCCAGGTCGAACGTGCTCAACGCCAGCACCCTGACCTCCGGCAGCTCGCACACGATCCGCTCGGTGGCGGCCACCCCGTCGAGGTCCGGCAGGTGCAGGTCCATCAGTACGACGTCGGGACGCAGGTCGTGGCTGAGGCGTACCGCGTCGTGCCCGCCGGCCGCCTCCCCCACCGTGGTCAGGTCGGGCGTGGTGTCGAGCAGCAGGCGCAGCCCGACGCGGACCACCGCGTGGTCGTCCACGAGCAGTACTCTGATCACATCGTCTCCGGCAGCGGGATGCGGGCGTGTACGGTGAAGCCTCCCCCAGGCGAGGGCCCGGCACGGATCTCGCCGCCGCACAATGACACCCGCTCGGCCATCCCCGCCAGCCCGAACCCGGGCCTCACGGCGCCGGACCGCGACCGCCCCTCATCGTTGATCTCCAGCTCGACCAGTTCGGGCAGGTACGCCAGCCGCACCCGTGACCGGGCCCCCGCCGCGTGCTTGCGCGAGTTGGTGAGCGCCTCCTGGGCGATGCGGTAGAGCGCGTGGTCGACGGTCGTCGGCAGGCCGACGGCCTGGCCCTGCACCTCCAGCGTCGCGTTGCCCGACGCCTCGACCAGCTCTGGCAGCCGCGCCACCCCGACGCCCGCCTGGTTCTCGATCGGCTCGCCGTCGGTACGCAGCACGTCCAGCAGGCGGCGCATCTCCGTCATCGCCTGGCGCGCGGTCTCCTCGCCCGTGCGCAAGGCCGAGCGGGCGCGGTCGGGGTCGGCAGGGATCGTCCGCCTGGCCACGCCCATGTAGAGGCCGACCACGCTGACGTGGTGGGCGATCACGTCGTGCAGTTCGCGGGCGATGCGCCGGCGTTCCTCGCGTACCGCGTTCTCGGCGATCTGCTGGGCGCGCCGCTGGGACAGCTCCGCGCGCAGACGCACGGCGTACCCGGCCGCCACCGCGGACGCCGGGGCGAGCGCGAGGGGCAGGGCCGTCGCCAGCGGGGCGAGCGCGAACGTCGGGTGGAGGACGACCAGGCCGCCGGCCACGGCCAGCGCCGCCGTGACGATCGAAACCGGCGGCGAGCTGTGCCGGCCCACCGCGTACAGGGGGCGATGAGCATGGCGCTGACCGGCGCGTCGTACGTGGGCGGCTGGACGCCCACCACGTAGAGGACGCCGACGAGCCCGGCCACGACGAAGGGGTAACGCCGCCGCACCACCATGAGCCCCGCGGCCCCCACCGCGATCAGCACCACCTTGGGGCCCACCCCCGCATAGGGATAACCGAGCAGTTCCGCCGCCAGCACCACAGCGGCGGTCGCGGCGTCGCCCGCCCAGGGACGGCTCATCCAAGCCTTGACGATCATTCCTTCACCGCACCCCCGCGGCCGCCGCCCGCCGCGCATCCATCATGCCCCGTCCACGGACCGGGGTGCGCGGGCGACGGCGTTCTGGCGGGCCCGGTCACGCCGCCCGCCGGGTCCCCCTCACCGCGATGTGGGTGATCTCCGTCAGGGTGCGGCTGCCGGGCCGCAGGTAGCCGTGGTGGCGGGTGTCGCCGCCGTCGACGACTCGCGCGCCGAACCCCGCTTGTACGGGGTCGGCGCCGAACCCGAACGGCCCGATGAGCAGGCCGGCGCGCAGGACGTCGTCGTTGCGGCCGAGCATCGCCCAGATCCGCGCCGGCGTACGTAGGTCCGACGCCTTCCCGACGCCCAGGCCCGGGCTGCCGACGACGATGAGGTCGCGCACCGGCGAACCCCCCGCGACGGCGCGGGCGCACACCACCGAGCCGTAGCTGTGGCAGACGAGGCTGATCCGCAGGTGCCGCGGCAGCCGGTCGATGAGGGGCCGCAGCCGTCCGGCGCCCCTGTCGGCAGGCCAGACGGTGACGATCTCCGGGTGGGCGAGGCTCGGTGTGTCGTAACCCAGCCAGCCGATCACCGCGGTCCCCGGACCCAGGGTCGCGGCCTCGTCGTGGAGCGCGTGGGCCGCTCGCCCGGGACTCTCCGGGGAGTCGTCGAACGCGGCCAGGCTCTGCCCCGAGCCCGGCACGTAGACGATGACCCTGCGCGCGCGGGCCAGATCTCCCACGACCTCGATCGCCTGGCCGTCGCCCTCGCGGCTCAACGCCAGGAACCGGCGGCCCTGCCAGGCGTACCGGTCGTAGGTGTCCTGCAGCGCCTGGGCGGTGAAGGCCGCGGGCAGGGGCAGCTCGGCCGCCACCGGCCGGCAGGCGGCGGCCGTTCCGGCGGCGAGCGCGGCCGACAACGCCACCGTCCGCGCGAGCCGCGCCCCGGGGCCACACGCCGACGGCTTCCGGCTCCGTGCTCGCCCGCCTGCAGGAGCTGGCGCGCGGGCGGCGGTCCCCACATGTTCGTACACGGTGACGGCGTACGGGCGCGCCGGGTCGTCGTACGGGTGCTCGCCCACCTTGCGCAGCGACGGGTCGGCGTCGAGGTGGCGGTAGAGGCGGCGCGCCTCCGGCCATTCGTGCACCAGGACCAGGACCGCGCCCGGGGCCATGAACGAGCGCAGCCGCGACAGGACCAGGCGCAGCCGCCGGCCGCGGCCCGCGTAGTAGAGCGTCTCCGCGCAGATGACCAGGTCGAAGACGCCGTCCGGAGCCTCGGTGAGGAC
>NZ_JAAAHR010000059.1:0-47696 GCF_009908215.1 Nonomuraea sp. K271
CCCCGAGCAGGTGACGGTCGTCGCCCACGGTGTGGCCTGCTGGCACGCGGAGGCCTTCGCCAGGCTGCACCCGCTCCGCGTGGCGGGGCTCGTTCTGGTGGCTCCCGCCTGCGCCAGAGATCGGCGGCCGCTCGGGCCGGCGAGGTCCGCGGGCCGGTGGCTGCCCGCCCTGGGCGGTACGTGGGGCGCGGCCACGCTGGCCCGCCTGGTCGGTCCTCCGGCGCACCGGCTGTTCGCGGGCTGCCCGGACCCGGCGGGCGTGTACAGCATGGGCAAGGTGCCGGCCGCCGTGGCGGGCGAGTGGCTGGCCCGCCGCGACATGGCCGCCGACCTGCACCGGCTCAGGACGGAGAAGCCGGTCCCCGGCGTGGCGGTCACGGTGATCAGCACGGGTGAGCGGGACGCCTGCCAGGAACGGCTCGCGCGGGACCTGGCGGCGGAGCTCGTACGCCTGCCCGCCGTCGGCCGTCAGGTGCCGCTCGAGGCCCCGGAGGCGATCGTGGACGCGGTCTCGGCCGTACGCTGAGGCGGGTGACGGCGTGGCGCGCGACTAACAGAATCACGGAAAAGACGCGCACGCGGCCGGAGCGGAGCCGCGCGACCGGCCGGATCCGTCGCGGGCGCGCTCGTCCTCGCCGCGGCCGTCGCCTTCGTCGCCGTACGCGTCGGTGACCTGCGGGGCCGGACCGCCTCGTCAGCCTCCCGCCGATCTGATACGCAGTGAGGGACACGAACGCCGCCGGGAAGGACACCGCATGGACATCACCGTCGTCGGCGAGGGCTCCGTCCTGGCCGTGCCCGACATCCTGCGGCTGCACGCGGGCGTCGAGGTGCGCAGGGCGTCGGCGGCCGACGCCTTCGCCGCGGTCAGGGCCGCCGCCGCCCGGCTGGCCGAGGCCCTGAGCGGGGCGGGCATCGCCCCTGAGGACGTCCGCACGGCCGAGCTGTCCCTCGGGCCCGAGTACGAGTCCTACCCGAAGGTCGCCGCCTACCGCGGGGCGCGGGGCGTGGAGGTCGTCGTACGCGACCTGGCCGGCGCCGACGGCGTCATCGACACCGTGGCGGAGGTCGGCGAGGAGGCCCGGCTCAACGGCGTGGTGTTCGAGGTGTCGAATCCGGCCGCCGCGCTGCGCGAGGCCCGCGTGCTGGCCTTCCGCGACGCCGCCGCCAAGGCCGCCCAGTACGCCGAGCTGGCCGGCCGCCCGCTGGGCCGGGTCGTGTCCGTGAGCGAGGAGACCGGGAACGGCCCGCAGCCGCTCACGATGGCCGCCGCGGAGAGCGGCGCCTCCATCAGCGCCGGCCGCCAGACCCTCTCGGTGAGGGTCCGGGTCGGCTACGACTTCGCCTAGCCCGAGATCCGCCCGGGGCCTCGGGCGGCGGGTCAGGGGAGTGCCAGCATGCGGTCGAGCGCGACCCTGGCCCAGTGGGCGGTGTCGTCGTCCACGGTGATCCGGTTGACGACCGGGGTGTTCTCCGGAGCGAGCACCAGCGACTCCAGAGCCCACACCAGGTGGGGCAGGTCGATCCGGTTCATCGTCGAGCAGTAGCAGACCGTGCGGTCCAGGAACGAGACGTTCTTGCCGGGGAACCTCTGGGCCAGGCGCTTGACCAGGTTGAGCTCCGTGCCGATGGCCCAGCTGGAGCCCGCCGGCGCCGCCTCCAGCGTCCTGATGATGTGCTCGGTCGAGCCCACGTGGTCGGCCTTGAGCACCACCTCGTGGCGGCACTCGGGGTGCACGAGCACGTTGACGCCGGGGATGCGCGCGCGTACGTCGTCGACCGACTCCGCCGTGAAGCGGCCGTGCACCGAGCAGTGGCCCCGCCACAGGATCATCCGCGCCCGCTCCAGCTGCTCCCGTGTCAGCCCGCCGCCGGGGCGGTGCGGGTTCCACACCACGCAGTCGTCCAGCGACATGCCCATCTCCAGGACGGCCGTGTTGCGGCCCAGGTGCTGGTCGGGCAGGAACAACACCTTGCCGCCCTGCTCGAACGCCCAGTCGAGGGCGCGGCGTGCGTTGGAGGAGGTGCAGACCGCGCCCCCGTTCCTGCCGCAGAACGCCTTGATGTCGGCGCTGGAGTTCATGTACGTGACCGGGATCACCTCACCGGCCAGCCCGGCGTCCTCCAAGGCGTCCCAGCACTCCTCGACCTGGTCGAACGTGGCCATGTCGGCCATCGAGCAGCCGGCCGCCAGGTCCGGCAGGATCACCTTCTGGGTGTCGCCGGTCAGGATGTCGGCGGACTCGGCCATGAAGTGCACGCCGCAGAAGACGATGTACTCCGCCTCGGGCCGGGCCGCCGCCTGCTGGGCCAGCTTGAAGGAGTCGCCCGTCACGTCGGCGAACTGGATGACCTCGTCGCGCTGGTAGTGGTGGCCGAGCACGAACAGGCGGTCGCCGAGCGCCTGCTTCGCCTTGAGCGCACGTTCCACGAGGCCGGGGTCGGAGGCGGGCGGCAGCTCGCCGGGACACTCGACCCCCTTCTCGCTGTGCGGATCGGCGTCCCTGCCGAGGACGAAAAGCGGCAGTCCAGTCTGGGTGGCCATGGCCGTACCCCCTTATCGTCGAATTGACGATACTCATCATGGCACACGGACGAACGGGGGCAATCGGGGGGAGGTGGCCCCGGGAATGTGTGGCATCCCCGAGGTGTTGGTAGCGTCATCAGTAGGACGTCGTAAACAGACAGCCGGGTTAGGGAGTCAGCAGATGACGGTTGAGAGCAGCGAGACCACGGCACAGGGCCTGATCCTGACCGACGCGGCCGCGGCCAAGGTCAAGAGCCTGCTCGAGCAGCAGGGCGAGGAGGGCCTGCAGCTGCGGGTCGCCGTGCAGCCGGGCGGCTGTTCCGGCCTGCGCTACCAGCTCTTCTTCGACGACCGGTCCATGGACGGCGACGTGGTCTCCGACTTCGGCGGCGTCAGTGTGGTCACCGACCGGATGAGCGCCCCCTACCTGATGGGCGCCTCGATCGACTTCGTCGACACCATCGAGAAGCAGGGCTTCACCATCGACAACCCCAACGCCACGGGCTCCTGCGCCTGCGGCGACTCGTTCAACTAGAACGACGGGCGAGCTGTCGCCGGGTCCCGCGAGCCTTTGTGCCCGCGGGACCTTCGCGTATTCTCGTTGGGCCCACTGGCCTGCCGACAACGAGGAAGAAGAACCCCGTGCGCATCGCCGTAACCGGCTCCATCGCGACAGACCACCTGATGACCTTCCCGGGAAGCTTCGGCGATCAGCTGATCGCCGAGCAACTCGACCGGGTGTCCCTCTCGTTCCTGGTCGATGACCTACAGATCCGTCGCGGTGGCTGCGCCGCGAACATCGCCTTCGGGATGGGTTGTCTGGGCCTGACCCCCATCCTGGTGGGCGCCGTCGGCAACGACTTCGCCGACTACCGTTCGTGGCTGGAGCGCCACGGCGTCGACTGCGGATCCGTGCACGTCTCGGAGACCCAGCACACCGCCCGTTTCCTGTGCACGACCGACGAGCACCACAACCAGATCGCCTCCTTCTACACGGGGGCCATGGCCGAGGCCCGGCTGATCGAGCTGCAGCCGGTCGCCGCCCGCGTCGGCGGCCTCGACCTGGTGCTCATCAGCCCCAACGACCCCGACGCGATGCTGCGCCACACCGAGGAGTGCCGCCAGCGCGGCATCGGCTTCGCCGCCGACATCTCCCAGCAGCTCGCGCGGATGGAGGACGAGCAGATCCGAGCCCTCGTCGACGGCGCCGCCTACCTGTTCTCCAACGACTACGAGAAGGGGCTCATCGAGCAGAAGACCGGCTGGTCCGACGCCGAGATCCTCGACCGCGTCGGCGTCCGGATCACCACGCTCGGCCCCAAGGGCGCCGTCATCGACCGCAAGGGCGAGCCGTCGCTCATGGTCGCCCCCGCTCCCGAGCGGGGCAAGGCCGACCCCACCGGCGTCGGCGACGCCTTCCGCGCGGGCTTCCTCGCCGGCCTGGCCTGGGACCTGCCGCTGGAGCGCTGCGGCCAGATCGGCAACCTGACCGCCACCCACGTGCTGGAGCGCGTCGGCGGCCAGGAATACGAGCTCGGCCAGCAGGTCTTCCTCGAGCGGTTCGGCGCCGCCTACGGCGCCGAGGCCGCCGTGGAGGTCGCCGAGCACATCCGCTGCTACCACCCCTGAGCGGCGCCGGCCGTCCCGCCACCCGGAGGGACGGCCCGGCACGGGACGGTCAGTAGTTGCGCCGGACGTGGATCGCCCAGCCACCCTCGGGCAGCTCGTACGACCCGACGTGGCGGTGTGACTTCAGCCTGCACCAGGCCGGCACGTCGGTGTAGGCGGCCGGGTCGTCGGCCAGCACCGCCACCACCGCGTTGAGCGGCACGTGGTTGATCTGCGCGGCCAGCATGATGATCGGGATCGGGCACTTCTTCCCGAGCGCGTCGATCGTCAAAGCCGGCTGGGTAACCTCGGTCATGCGACTCCTGCGTCCTGCCGGATGCGGCGCACCACCTCGGGCAGCACGGCGAGGAATCGATCGACCTCGGCCGCGGAAGCGCCCCTGGGCAGCGACACCCGGACATTCCCATGCGTCAGCACGCCCATCGCTTCGAGAACGTGCGATGGACGAAGCGTACTAGCGGTGCACGAGCTTCCCGACGACACGGCGAAGCCGGCCTTGTCCAGCTCGGTCAGCAGCGCCTCACCCTCGACGTACAGGCACGAGAAGGTCACGATGTGCGGCGCCCGCTCGTCGGGGTCGCCGATCACCTCCACGTCCGGGACGATCTTCGGCACCGTCTCCCTGATCTTGCCGACGAGCTCGGCCAGCCGCGCCTGCTCCTGCGACGCCTCCGCGGCCATCGCGCGCAGCGCGGCCGCCGCGGCCACGATGCCGGGCACGTTCTCGAAGCCCGGCACCCGCCGCCGCTCCCGCTCGTCCTCCGGCAGGAACGAGCGGAACCGCGTGCCCTTGCGCACCACCAGCACGCCCACCCCCGCCGGGCCGCCCCACTTGTGGGCGCTGGCCGCCAGCACCGACCAGCCGGACGGGACCGGCATGCGGCCGGCCGTCTGCGCCGCGTCGACCAGCAGGGGCACCCCGTTGGCGCGGCACGCCGCGGCCGCCTCCGCCACCGGCTGCAGGGTGCCGACCTCGTGGTTGGCCGTCTGCAGGCAGGCCAGCGCCGTGCCGGGACGTGCCACCGCCTCGGCGAAGCGGTCGAGGTCGACCCGGCCGGTCAGGTCGACGCCGACGGTCTCGACCGTGCCGCCGTCGCGTTCGTGCACGCCGCCGGCGTGCAGCACGCTGGAGTGCTCGACCGCCGTGGTCACCAGATGGCGCCCGACCCTGCGCCTGCCGTGTAGGGTGCCGAGCACGCCGAGATGCACGGCCTGGGTGCCCGAGGAGGTGAACGACACCTCGTCGGGGCGCGCGCCGAGCGCTTCGGCCACCTCCGTACGCGCCTGTTCGAGCAGCAGACGCGCGCGGCGGGCCTGGCCGTAGAGTCTCGCGGGATCGGCCCAGCCGACGTCGATCGCCGCCAGCAGCGCCTCGCGTGCCTGGGGGTGAAGCGGCTCACTCGAGGCCGCGTCGAAATACGCCACGAGACTCATCGTCCCACTTCCGGCGCCATGGAGGGGTCGCGCGGTGGGGCAAGGCCCCTGCACGCTAATGTGTCTGCTTGTCAGTCTGTGCAGGAATCAGAAACAGCAATACACGCCCAGGGGAAAGACTCTTGGGCTACATCTGTGGGGTAGGCGATCCGTGAGTCCGACTCGCCGTACGACGCGGCGTTCGTTGGCCCGGCGCAGGGTGCCACGCGCCGCCGCTTTGGCGTTGCTGCTGGCCACTGCTACGGCGTGTGCTAATGACGTCCCCGAGGCCGACTGGTCTCGCGGCCTTCTTCCCGGTCACATCACCGAAGAGGGCAATGTGATCCAGAGCCTGTGGAACGGGGCCTGGATCGCCGCGCTCGCCACGGGTGCCGTCGTCATTGTCCTGATCGTGTGGGCCTCCATGTTCCACCGCAAGCGCAGGGCGAAGGCCGAGCTCCCGCCGCAGGTCCGCTACAACCTGCCGATCGAGATGCTCTACACCTTGATCCCGCTCGTCATGGTCTCCGTGTTCTTCTTCTTCACCGCACGTGACAGCGAGCGCCTCGCGCAGGTCACCGGCAACGCGCCGGTGAAGGTCAAGGTCGAGGCGTACCAATGGAGCTGGCGCTTCACCACCACCGTCAACGGCAAGACGCTGCCGCCGGTCTCCGGCGTGCCGGTGAGCGAGTACACCAAGGGCCCCCAGCTGGTCCTGCCGACGAAGACCAAGGTCGAGTTCGACCTGCAGAGCGACGACGTCATCCATTCCTTCTGGGTGCCGGAGTTCCTGTTCAAGCGGGACGTCATCCCCGGGATCCCCGAGAACGACCCGGGTCGCAAGTTCGAGATCACGACGCTCGACCGGACCGGCGTGTTCGCCGGCCGCTGCGCCGAACTGTGCGGTGTCGACCACAGCCGGATGCTCTTCTCGGTGAAGCTCGTTCCGCAGGCTGAGTTCGACCAGTACATCGCGACCCAACAGGCTGGGAGTGCCCAGTGACCGCCATCCAAGAACCGATCAGGACCCCGATCAAGCCCGTCGCCAAGGGCCAGATCATCGCCAAGTGGCTGTCCTCCACCGATCACAAGATCATCGGACACCTCTACCTGATCTCGTCGTTCGCCTTCTTCCTCATCGGCGGCGTCATGGCGCTGGTCATGCGGGCCGAGCTGGCGCAGCCCGGCCTGCAGTTCACCAGCAACGAGCAGTTCAACCAGCTGTTCACCATGCACGGCACGATCATGCTGCTCATGTTCGCGACGCCGCTGTTCGCCGGCTTCGCCAACGAGCTGATGCCGCTGCAGATCGGCGCGCCCGACGTGGCGTTCCCCCGCCTCAACATGGTGAGCTACTGGCTCTACCTGTTCGGCAGCATCATCGCGGTCTCGGGCTTCTTCACCCCGGGAGGCGCGGCGGCCTTCGGCTGGTTCGCCTACACGCCGCTGTCCAACGCGATCAACTCGCCCGGCGTCGGCGGTGACCTGTGGCTCATGGGCCTGGCCTTGTCGGGTCTGGGCACCATCCTCGGCTCGGTCAACTTCATCACCACCATCATCTGCATGCGCGCGCCCGGCATGACCATGTTCCGCATGCCGATCTTCACCTGGAACGTCCTGCTGACCAGCATGCTCGTGCTGATGGCGTTCCCCGTGCTGGCCGCCGCGCTGCTCGCGCTTGAGGCCGACCGCAAGTTCGGCACCCACATCTTCGACTCGGAGTTCGGCGGAGCGCTGCTCTGGCAACACCTGTTCTGGTTCTTCGGCCATCCCGAGGTGTACATCATCGCGTTGCCGTTCTTCGGCATCGTGACGGAGGTCCTGCCGGTCTTCAGCCGCAAGCCGATCTTCGGTTACATCAGCCTCGTGGCCGCGACGATCTCCATCGCCGGCCTGTCCATCACGGTCTGGGCGCACCACATGTTCCCGACCGGGCAGGTGTTGCTGCCGTTCTTCTCGTTCATGACGTTCCTCATCGCGGTGCCGACCGGGGTGAAGTTCTTCAACTGGATCGGCACGATGTGGCGAGGGCATCTGACGTTCGAGTCGCCGATGTTGTTCTCTGTCGGGTTCCTGGTGACGTTCCTGCTGGGCGGCCTGACGGGCGTCATCCTGGCCTCGCCGCCGCTCGACTTCCACATCAGCGACACCTACTTCGTCGTCGCGCACTTCCACTACGTGGTGTTCGGCACGGTGGTGTTCGCGATGTTCGCCGGGTTCTTCTTCTGGTGGCCCAAGTTCACCGGCAAGATGCTCGACGACAAACTGGGCAAGCTGCAGTTCTGGCTGCTGTTCATCGGCTTCCACACCACGTTCCTCATCCAGCACTGGCTGGGCGTGGTGGGCTTCCCGCGCCGTTACGCCGACTACAGCGCGGCCGACGGCTTCACCGACCTCAACATGATCTCGTCGGTGGGCGCGTTCATCCTGGGCGCCTCGACGCTGCCGTTCTTCTACAACGTCTGGAAGACCTGGCGCACCGCGCCCAAGGTCACCGTCGACGACCCCTGGGGCTACGGCGGTTCGCTCGAATGGGCGACCTCCTGCCCGCCGCCGCGGCACAACTTCACCTCGATGCCGCGCATCCGGTCCGAGCGTCCCGCGTTCGACCTGCACTATCCGCACGTGTCCGCCAAGTCCGCCCAGGAGGTCGAGGCCTGATGAAGGTCCAGGGTTGGCTGTTCCTGTTGTGCGGCGTGTTCTTCGCCGGCGTCGACATCGCCTACTGGTTCTGGACCAAGGCGGCGATGGGCAGGGGTGAGCCGGTCGGCACCACGGCCATGGCCATCTCGGTCGGGTTCGCGTTCATGGTCGGCTACTACCTGATGTTCACCGCGCGGCGCATCGGCGCCCAGCCGGAGGACAGCAAGCAGGCCGAGATCAGCGACGGCGCGGGGGAGATCGGCTTCTTCAGCCCGAGCAGCTGGTGGCCGCTCTTTCTCTGCCTGGCGGCGGCCTTCGCCTTCGCCGGGTTCGTGATCGGCCTCTGGATGTTCCTGATCGGCGTGTTCCTCGTCATCATGGCCATGATCGGGTTCGTGTTCCAGTACTACCGGGGCAACTTCTCGCACTGAGCCGCACCTGAAGCGGGCGCCCTCCCCTGGGGAGGACGCCCGTTTTTTGGTGTTCTTTGCCGATATCCGGATGTGGTCATTCGATCACGCAGGGTACTAATGAGAAATCTGCTTCGTGGACTGCCTCTATGGCCCTAACCAGGTACGGGGCACCCGGCGAGCGGATTTCTCACCTAGTAAGGCAACGGAGCGGGACAAGGGAGTCACTCGTGGGGTGCGTAGCGTATGGATCGGCCGGCCTGCTGGCCTTGGCGCTGCTCACGGCGTGCTCGGCGGGCGGCGTGGATAGTGGCGCGGAGGACAGGCCCGACGGGGTCGCGATGGCGGGCGCAGGGGCGCGAGCGGCCTCTGTGACGTTCTCTCCGGCCGACAAGGCGGCCGAGGTGCCCACGGACCAGCCCGTCGTGGTTTCGGCCCAGGGCGGCACGCTCAGGAGCGTGCGCGTCGAGGGCGACAAGTCCGGTTCGCTGGACGGCGTCCTGAGCGGCGACCGTACCCGGTGGCGCAGCACGGTCACCGCCAGGCCGGACGTGACGTACACGGTCACCGCCGTCTCGGTGGACGCCGCGGGTAAGCAGAGCCAGGCGAAAAGCACGTTCAAGACGGTCAAGAGCAACAAGACGTTCGACATCAAGACGATCACGCCCAACAAGGACTACACCGGGCTGACCGTCGGCGTCGGCATGCCCATCATGATCGAGTTCGACCAGCCGGTCGCGGACCGCGTGTCCGTCGAGCGCAACCTGACCGTCCGCAGCTCCAAGCCGGTGGAGGGCGCCTGGCACTGGTTCGACGACACCCACGTGGACTTCCGCCCGCGCAAGTACTGGCCCGCGCACACGAAGGTGCGGGTGGACGCCAAGCTGGCAGGCGTGCGCGGCGGACCCGGAATGTACGGCAAGCGCGACGTACGCCTCAACTTCAAGATCGGCCGAGAGCAGATCACCAAGGGCAGCACCAACAGCCACGTGCTCACCGTCAGGCGGAACGGCAAGAAGATCCGGACTATGCCGATGAGCGCCGGCCAGGGCGGCCAGTGGAAGTACTACACGACCTCGGGCATCCACCTGGCCATGTCGCGCGAGCCCGTGACGATCATGACCTCGCCGGGGATCGGACCCGGCTCCCCGGGTTACTACCGGTTGACCGTCTACAACACGGTCCGCATCTCCAACAGCGGCGAGTACGTGCACAGCGCGCCCTGGTCGGTGGGGTCGCAGGGCCACGCGAACGTCAGCCACGGATGCGTGAACATCAGCCCGGCCAACGCCGCGTGGTTCATCAAGAACACGCTGATCGGCGACCCCATCATCATCACGGGATCGCCGCGGAAGCTGGAGCCCTTGAACGGGTGGGGGCACTGGCAGGAGAGCTGGAAACAGTGGCTCAAGTGGAGCTCGATCAAGTCGGGCCCCACCGTCAACCTGCCGTAGCCGGCCACCGTACGGCGACCGCCGGACCGGGTCACGCCACCCGGTCCGGCGGTTTCCGCCGCCGGTGCCCGGGTCAGGCCCGCTCGTCTCAGGCGGGCTCGCAGGCGCTGCTGACCTTCACCCAGCGGTCGAGGGTGGCCGCGGCGGCCCCCGAGTCGACCGCCTGCGCCGCGCGGGCGTAGCCGTCGATCATCACCGAGTCGAGGTCGTCGCCCGGCCCGTCGAGCGCCACCAGGGCCGCGGCCGCGTTGAGCAGCACGGCGTCGCGCACCGGGCCGGTCTTGCCGCGCACCAGGTCGTGCACCGCCTGGGCGTTGAAGGCCACGTCGCCGCCGCGCAGCGCGCCCACGTCGGCGCGCGGGATGCCGAGCACGGACGGGTCGAAGCTCGCCTGCGTCGCGGTGCCGTCTTTGACCACCCAGACCGTGGAGGTGCCGGCGATGGTCAGCTCGTCGAGCCCGTCGTCGCCGCGGAACACCAGGGCGGAGACGCCGCGCTCGGCGAAGACGCCGGCCAGCACGGGCAGCATCGCCGGGTCGAAGACGCCGATGGCCTGGGCGGTGGGACGAGCCGGGTTGGTGAGCGGCCCCAGGAAGTTGAAGACCGTGGGGACGCCGATCTCCTTGCGGGTGGGCCCGGCGAAGCGCAGCGCGGGATGGTAGACCGGGGCGAAGCAGAAGGCGATGCCCGCCTCGCGCGCCACCAGCGCCGTCTGCTCGGGCGTCAGGTCGAGCCGGATGCCCAGGTGCTCCAGGACGTCGGCGGCGCCGCACGAGGACGACGCGGCACGGTTGCCGTGCTTGACGACCCTGGCGCCCGCGGCGGCGGCCACGATGGCGGCCATCGTCGAGACGTTGACGGTGTGGGCGCGGTCGCCGCCCGTGCCGACGACGTCGACCACGGGGCCCTCGACGCTCAGCGGGGTGGCCAGGTCCAGCATCGTGCGGGCCAGGCCGACCACCTCCGCCACCGTCTCGCCCTTGGCGCGCAGCGCGACCGCGAAGCCGGCGATCTGCGCGGACGTCGCGGTGCCGGACATGATCTCCCGCATCGCCCAGGCCGTCTCGTCAGCGGTGAGGTGCTCGCCCGACAGGAGAGCGGAAAGCAGGGCTGGCCAGGTCGTCCGGGAGTCCATGGGCACCTACTTGGCGTTGAGTCGGGTGGCGGAGCGGCGGCGCATGAGATCGGCGACGGTGTCGGCCAGCACCATGGGCTCCAGGGGCTGCGGCACGACGGCGTCGGCCTTTGACCAGTCGGCCAGCCAGCGGTCGTCGCGCCTGGCGATGATCAGGCAGATGGGCGGGCAGTCGTAGACCTCGTCCTTCGCCTGCCGGGAGACGCCCATGCCGCCCGCGGGCTGCGTCTCGCCGTCGAGGACGGCCACGTCGATCTCGCCGGAGCCCAGCCACTGGTGGACCTTGGGCTCGGTGGCGCACTCCACGATCTCGACGAAAGGCACGTCGGCCGCGGGGCGCCTGCCGATGGCCGCGCTCACCTCGGCCCTGGTGGCGGCGTCGTCGCTGTAGACGAGGACCCTCATCGTGTCGTCGGTGCTCCCAGTGGACATCGCTGTCGCGCTCACTATCGTGTCGTAGCAGTATGGTCACCTGGGATCGTACCGGTGCGACGGTGTGCAATCCCAGGCCGCCCGGGCGCGTGCCGCGCATGGTGGGCGGTTGAGGGTGATTCGCCCCAATTATCCCAGGTTGGTGTGTGGTTCCTACCCCCTAACGGGGGGTCGTGCGCCGGACCGACCACCGGAGCCGCAATAATGCTGCCCGTGGCGACAGCATCCGCAATAACTTCGACGACGGCAGCCCAGCCGTACCGCAGACCCAATCTGGTCAGCGTCGGTACGATCGTCTGGCTGTCCTCTGAGCTCATGTTCTTCGCGGCGCTGTTCGCGATGTACTTCACCATCCGGTCGGTGAGCGAGGGGAGGGGCCTGGCGTGGAATCCGCTCATGGTCCCCAACCCCGAGCACGACTTGAACATCCCGTTCGCGACGGTCAACACGATCATCCTGGTGCTGTCGAGTGTGACGTGCCAGCTCGGCGTGTGGGCCGCGGAGAAGGGCCAGGTCGGCAAGCTCCGTTTCTGGTACATCGTCAGCTTCCTCATGGGCGCGGTCTTCATCGCGGGGCAGCTGTACGAGTACGGCGAGCTGGCGTCGGACGGCGCGACCCTGTCCGCCAACGCCTACACCTCGGTGTTCTACCTGACGACGGGCTTCCACGGCCTGCACGTGACCGGTGGCCTGATCGCGTTCCTGTTCATGCTGGGACGCACGTACGCCGCGAAGCGCTTCACGCATGAGCAGGCCACCAGCGCGATCGTCGTGTCCTACTACTGGCACTTCGTCGACGTCGTCTGGATCGGTCTTTTCGCGACCATCTACATCATTCGTTAAGGAACGGGACTTCTGTGACTAGGATCACCGCTTGGCGGCGGCATCCCCTAGCGAGATACGCCGTCCTGATTTTGGCGTTGGCGCTGGTCGGGATGGCATACGCCGCTTTTGTCCAGGCGGGTAAGCCTGCCGACGCGGCGTTGGCGGCAGGCAAGGTCGACGATGTGGCCGAGGGCAAGAGCCTGTTCGTGGCGCACTGCGCGAGCTGCCACGGCACCAACGCCGAGGGCACCGGGACGGCGCCCACGCTCATCGGCGTCGGGGCCGCGGCCGTCGACTTCCAGATGAGCACGGGCCGCATGCCCGCCGCCAACCCTGGGCCCCAGGCGCCCCGCAAGCCGCAGCCGGAGTGGGTCACCCCGGAGAAGATCAAGCAGATCTCCGCCTACGTGCAGTCGCTCGGCGGCGGCCCGCAGGTGCCGGGCGCCGAGCAGGTCGACCCGAAGCTCGGCGACGCGGGCAAGGGCGGTGAGCTGTTCCGCGCCAACTGCATCCAGTGCCACAACTGGGCCGGCGCGGGCGGCGCCCTGACGCAGGGCAAACACGCTCCCGACCTCAACGAGGCGACGCCCACGCAGATCTACGAGGCGATGGTCACCGGCCCGCAGGCGATGCCGGTCTTCAACGACACGACGATCACGCCGGAAGAGAAGCGCAGCATGATCGCCTACATCACGCAGGTGCGCGCGCAGAAGGACCCGGGAGGCTTCGCCCTCGGGCGGATCGGCCCGGTCACCGAGGGGCTCGTGGCGTGGATCGTGGGTCTCAGCGTCCTCGCACTGGCCGCCATCTGGATCACCGCGAAGAAGCGACAGAAGTCATGACAGACAACGAGCACGAGATCGAGCAGCCGGACGAACGTGTTCCCAAGCGCGTCATCGGCACCCCCGCGCCGGGCACCTCGATGCTCGGCGCCACCGAGCAGCCGCAGGAGGCCGAGCAGGAGGTCCCCGGCGTCACGCTGCAGGACGAGGCCAAGGCCCGCAAGGCCGAGAAGATCGTGGCCCTGTGCTTCATGGTCACGTTCCTGGCGGCGATCGGGTTCATCGTCTCCTACGTGGTGTTCCAGGTCGGCGGGCCCGAGGCGACCGGGGTGTCCAACCTCGCGCTGGGCAGCACCCTGACCGTGGCGATCCTGGGGCTGGCGATCGGCATCGTGATCTGGGTCCGCCAGATCATGCCGAAATACTCCCTGATCCAGGAGCGCCACGAGATGGCCTCCGCCGCCCCCGACCGCGACGTCGTGGCCGGCACGTTCATCCAGGGCGCCAACGAGAGCGGCTTCGTCAAGCGCAAGCTGCTGCGCCGCACCCTGCTGCTGGCGGCCGCGCCGCTCGGGCTGGTGCCGCTGGTGCTGCTGCGTGACCTCGACAACAGCAAGATGCCCGGCGCCAAGTTCAACAAGACCCTGCGCCACACCGTCTGGGGCGAGAAGAACAAGGAGGGCAAGCCGCTCAGGCTCGTCGTCGAGGGCACCGGTCAGCCGATCCGCGCCGCCGACTTCAACTCGCCCGGCGGCATCCTGTCGGTCGTCCCCGAGGGCTACGAGCACGACCTCAACGCCCTCGCCAAGGCGACGCTGATCCTGATCAAGTTCCGCCCGGAAGAGATCAAGAGCGGCACCCGCCAGAACTGGACGCACGACGGCATCGTGGCCTATTCCAAGATCTGCACCCACGTGGGCTGCCCCGCGGCGCTCTACGAGCAGAACACCCACCACATCCTGTGCCCCTGCCACCAGTCGACGTTCGACGCCGCGGACGGTGCCAAGGTCATCTTCGGTCCCGCGGCCCGGCCGCTGCCGCAGTTGCCGATCACCGTCGACGCCGAGGGCTACCTCATCGCCCAGCACGACTTCGAGGTGCCCGTCGGTCCCAGCTACTGGGAGCGTGGCGACGCCGAGGCCGCTGTCAGGGAAGGAGGCCAGGCATGAGCGACGAGCTCTCGAATGTCCCCAAGGCCGTCGCCGGGCCGTCGACGTTCCTCGACGACCGCATCGGCGGCGCCAACTTCCTCAAGCGCAACCTGCGCAAGATCTTCCCCGACCACTGGTCGTTCCTGCTGGGTGAGATCGCCCTCTACTCGTTCATCATCCTGCTGCTGACCGGTACGTTCCTGACGTTCTGGTACAAGCCCAGCATGATGGAGATCGCCTACGACGGCTCGTACGCGCCGCTCAAGGGCGTCATGATGTCCGAGGCCTACGCGTCGTCGCTGGAGATCAGCTTCGACGTCCGGGGTGGTCTGCTCATCCGGCAGATGCACCATTGGGCGGCCCTGCTGTTCGTGGCGGGCATGATGGTCCACATGCTCCGGGTGTTCTTCACCGGCGCCTACCGTAAGCCGCGTGAGCTCAACTGGATCATCGGCGTGCTGCTGCTGACGCTGGCGCTGGCCGAGGGCCTGACCGGCTACTCCCTCCCCGACGACCTGCTCTCCGGCGCCGGTCTGCGGATCACGGAGGGTGTGGCGATCTCGCTGCCGCTGGTCGGCACGTACCTCACCTTCTTCTTGTTCGGCGGGGAATATCCGGGCGAGGATGTCATCGCCCGGTTCTACTCGCTGCATATCCTGCTCATCCCGGGCATCCTGCTGGCGTTGATCTCGGCCCACATGGTGCTCATGTGGGTGCAGAAGCACACCCAGATGCCCGGCAAGGGCCGCGACAACAAGAACGTGGTGGGCGCGCCGTTCTACCCGGCCTTCATGGCCAAGGCGGGCGCGTACTTCCTGTTCACGCTGGCCGTGGTCGCGGGCATGGCGACGTTCGCCCAGATCAACCCGATCTGGTTGTTCGGCCCCTACACGCCCGCCGACGTGTCGGCAGGTTCGCAGCCCGACTTCTACATGGGCTTCCTCGAGGGCGCGCTGCGCATCATGCCCGCCTGGGAGATCAACCTTTTCGGCGCGTCCCATGCGGGCACGCTGCCGTTGAGCGTCATCATCCCGGCGCTGGTGCCGATGGGCATCATCATGACCGGTCTGGCGCTCTACCCGTTCCTCGAACGCTGGGTGACGGGCGACAACCGCGAGCACCACATCGCCGACCGGCCGCGCAACAACCCGCACCGCACCTCGATCGGCATGTCGGCCATCGCGTTCTACGGGGTCCTCTGGCTGCTCGGAGCCAACGACGAGATCTCGGCGTTCTTCCACGTGAGCCTCAACTGGACGACCTACGCGGGGAGGGTGCTGATCTTCGTGGCGCCGGCGCTGGCGTACATGATCACGTATCGCATGTGCCTCGGCCTGCAGCGCTCCGACCAGGCGGTCATCTCGCACGGCGTGGAGTCCGGCGTGATCAAGCGGCTGCCGCACGGTGAGTTCATCGAGGTCCACACGACCCCGGCGGACGACATCGAGGCGCACATGCGCGGTAAGGAGCCGGTGCTCATGCTCCCGGTCGCGCCCGACCCCTCGGGCATCCCGCCGAAGGGCATGCGCGGGCCCATCGGCAAGCTGCGCGCGCGCATGTCCAAGGCGTACGGCGGGGAGAAGATCCCGCTGGACGACGGGCACGGGCACGGGCACGAGCACGAGGAGGAGCGCACGGCCGTCGGTTCCGCCGACGACGATCGCAGTCTCACGCGCTGACATCGCACGCCGAAGGGCCCGGACGAGCACCCTTCGTCCGGGCCCTTCGGTGTCCTCGGCCCCTTTCGGTCTCGCCCGCCGGAAGGCGAGGCCGGCGACATGGCGTCAGAGAGGCGGAGCGGCGGGGCGAAGAGGGCCCGGGGGTGACACGGCCGGGACGTGCAGGCTCTGAGGAAAGGGGCGCTGAGGGAGAGGGCGCTCAGGGAGCCCTGGGGCGGGGCGGCGGGAGGTGGTCGAGGGTCAGTCGGCTTCGGGGAAGCCGATGGAGAAGGCCGCTTCGAGGTCGTGCTTGGAGTAGGCGCGGAAAGCGATGTGCGTCTCGGTCTGCAGGACCCCCGCGACCTTGTTGATCCTCCCGGGAACGACCTCCGCGATCTCCTCGTAGGCGGAGACCCTGACCATGGCGAGCAGGTCGTACTCGCCGGTGATCGAGTAGACCTCGCTGACCCCTTGGATCTCGGCGATCGTCTGGGCGACCTCCGGGATGCGGTCTACCTCTGCCTTGATGTGGACAATAGCCGTGACCATGCACCAACTCTATCGTTTCACCTCAAAGGCCGCCCCTCCTGAGGACGCTGACGATCAGGACGCTGGTACGCGAGATCGATGCGCGCCTTGTGCCGGGCGGCTCCCCGGGCGGGCAGGCTCCACTCGCCGTCGACCTCCACCAGCCGCACCCCCGGAGACTCCAGCCAGCGCAGGATGCACTCGGTCTCCTCGGCGCTGGCGGCGTGGACGGGCCCGGGGCCGGGGATGACGGACTCGGCGCCGGACGTCAGCGAGGCGACGAAAGGGGTCGGGTGGGCGCCCTTCGGCATGACGCCCGCCGCCGCCAGCCGGCCGTAGCGGATCACGTGGATGTCCCAGCCGCCGCCGAAGGCGGGACTGGCGGCCACTAACTGGGGGATGCGAGTGATGGCGCTCAGGCGCTGCATGCGGGCCGCGGCGCGGACGAACGCGGCCAGCCGGTCGCGGTCGATCGAGGCCTCCTCGTAGCGCTGCTCCACCGACAGGCGCTCCATGCGGGCCGACACGGCGGAGAAGACGAGCGAGGCGTCGAGCGTCATGGCGCGGCGGGCGCTCTCGGCGTGCACCGCGTATTCCTCCTGGCTGGTCCCTCCCTCGCAGGGGGCGCCGCAGCGGCCCATCTCGTGCAGCACGCAGGCCGTCCGGCGGGTGCGCAGCGTGATCGGCTGCGTGCACTGGCGCAGCGGAACCGCCTCGTGCAGGGCGATGCGGGCATCGTCGGCCAGGCGTGAGCTGCCGAACGGGCCGAGATAGGTGGCGCCGTCGTCCTTGAGCTCGCGCACGATCGACAGGCGGGGGAACAGGTCGGTGGTGAGCTTGAGCCAGACCACCTTCTCGGGGAAGCGGGAACGGCGGTTGTAGCGCGGTTTGGCGCCGCCGATCAGGCGCAGCTCCCTGACCTCCGCCTCCAGGGCGGTCGCGCAGACGATGTGGCGCACCCGCTCGGCGATGCCGATCATCTCGCGGATGCGCGGGCGGGTCTCGCTCGCCGTGAAGTAGGAGCGCACGCGGTTGCGCAGGTTGGTGCTCTTGCCGATGTAGAGCACCTCGCCGCGCTCGTCCTCGAACAGGTAGACGCCGGGGGCGTGCGGCACGGACTCGGCCAGGTGGCGCTTGCGCTGCTGCTCCGGGGTGGGGGCGCGGACGAACGACTTGAGCTCCTCCAGCGTGTGGACCTGGAACGACCCGGCCCGCTCGATCAGCCCGTGCAGCACGTCGACCGTGGCCCTCGCGTCCTGGAGGGCGCGGTGGCACGGCTCGGTGGAACTGCGGAAGAACCTGGCCAGCGTGGACAGCTTGGCGTTGGGCGTCTCGTCGCGGGTCAGCACGCGCCGGGCCAGGTCGACGGTGTCGACGACCGGGTTGACCGGCGGGGGATAGCCGAGCGAGGCGCAGGCGGCCTTGATGAAGCGGGTGTCGAACCCGGCGTTGTGGGCGACCAGCGTGGCGCCGCGGATGAACTCGAGAAAGCTCGGCAGCACCGTGTCGATCCGCGGCGCGGCCACGACCATGGCGTCGGTGATGCCGGTCAGCACGGAGATGAACGGGGGGATGGGGCCGCCGGGGTCGACCAGCGTGGAGAACTCGCCGAGCACCTCGCCCGCCCGCACCTTCACCGCGCCGATCTCGGTGATGGCGTCTTCGGCGGGGGCACCTCCCGTCGTCTCGAGGTCGAACACGACGAACGTGACGTCACTCAGCGGGGTGCCGAGCTCGTCGAGAGTGCCTTGAACCGGGTCCACGAACCAAGACCATAGAGAGGCCGACCGACAGGAACCACGACCGGCACTCCGATCACCGTGACAGGCCGGGCGAGGGCCCCTGTTGTCACCGGGAGGCCAGGCCCCGTACCGCGAATCGGTTCAGTAGAAGCCCGATAAGTAGTTACCCTTCCCTTTATGTCCGCGGGAAGACTTGCCGGCCGCTACTCCCTGCTGCGCCCGCTGGGCGCGGGCGGCATGGGGACAGTGTGGCAGGCCAGGGACGAGATGCTTGACCGTGAGGTCGCGGTCAAGGAGCTCACGCTGCCCGAGGGCATGTCGCCCAAGGAACGCTCCGACTCGATCACGAGGGCCGTGCGCGAGGCGCAGGCCACCGCGAGACTGCGCCACCCCGGCATCGTGGCCCTGCACGACGTGGTCGTCGAGAACGACCGGCCGTGGCTGGTCATGGAACTGCTCCGCGGGCGCACACTCGCCGAGACCGTGCGCGAGTTCGGGCCCATGCCTCCCGACTACGCCGCGCGGATCGGCGCCGACGTGCTGGAGGCGCTCTGCGTGGCGCACGCTCAGGGGGTCCAGCACCGCGACGTCAAGCCGGGCAACGTGTTCCTGACCGGCAGCGGCAGGGTCGTGCTGACCGACTTCGGCATTGCCAGGCAGGAGGGCCAGGCCACGCTCACGGAGCAGGGTCTCATGATCGGCTCGCCCGGGTTCATCGCTCCGGAGCGGCTCGAAGGCCAACCCGGGGGCCCCGCGAGTGATCTGTGGTCGCTCGGCGCCACCCTGTACGTCGCGGTGACCGGCGGCCCCGCCTACTCCGGTTCGGCGGCTCAGCGGGTGCGGGCCACACTCTTGGAACCGGTCCCGGTCGCGCCGGGCCCGCTGGGACCGCTGCTGGCCGCCCTGATGGCGCACCATCCCTCGGCGCGGCCCGACGCCCGCACGGCCGTGGACGCGCTGCGCCAGGTCGCCTCAGGCGCGGAAGCGCCGCACCTGCCGGTCACCCAGACCGTGACCGCGCCGACCAAGGTGAAGCGGCGCGGCGGCGCGGCCCGATGGATCGCCGTCGCCGTCGCGGCGGTGGTCGTGGCAGCCGCGGGCACCACGGCCTTCTTCTTCCTGCGGGGGGAGGACGACGGCGTGCCGTCGGCGTTCACGGTGCCCATGGACGTGTGCACCCTGCTCAGCTCACAGGAGGTCGGCGGCGTGCTGCGCACGCAGAATCCGCCCGGGGGGCGTCCCGACGGCGACGATGTGGGCCCGAAGTGCAGCTGGCCGCTGTCGGGCAGCGGCGTCGGCCTGCAGGTGCAGAAGGACTCCGACACCGTCGACCCCTGGTCGATGTCCGGCGACGCCGCCCGCAGGCTGTTCCAGAACCAGAAACGCTACTGGACCCGGTACAACGAGATCTCCTGGACGTGGCCCGAGATCGGCGTGAAGAACAGCAGGAAGGCCACGCGCACGCCGCTGCGCCCGATCGGCGGCGTGGGCGAGGAGGCCTTCGCCTTCGAGCTGAAGGGACCCACCGGCCGGGTGCACACGGCCCACGTCTTCTACCGGCTGGCGAACCTGGTGGTGAGCGTCGAATACTCCACGCTCGCCGACAAGCCGACCGACGACGACGTCAAGCAGGCGGCCCTGAGAGTGGCGCAGGCGAGCGAACGGGCGTTGCGCGATGCCGGGTGACCTCTACCTGCTGGCGGGCCGCTACCGGCTGATCGAGCGGCTGGGACAGGGCGGCGCGGGCACGGTGTGGCGCGCGATCGACGAGGTGCTCGACCGGCAGGTCGCGGTCAAGCAGGTACGCGTGCCCGACCGGCTGACCCCGGACCAGCGGGCGGACTTCGCCAACCTGGCCATCCACGAGGCCAGGTCCGCGGGACGCCTGCGCGACCCGGCGATCGTGCTCGTGCACGACGTCGTCCTCGAGGGCGACCAGCCGTGGATCATCATGGACCTGGTCACCGGCCGATCGCTCGACAAAGTGATCAAGCAACAGGGGCCTCTGCCCGCCGCGTACGTCGCCGGGATCGGGCTGCGCGTGCTGTCCGCGCTGGAGGTCGCCCACGCGCACGGGATGGTGCACCAGGACGTCAAGCCGGCCAACATCCTGCTCGACGCCGACGGCTCGGCCATGCTGACCGACTTCGGCATCGCCGCGCAGATGGGCGGGCACGCGGACAGGTTCGGCAGCGCGGGCTCGCCCGGCTACATGGCGCCGGAGCGGCTCAACGAGCAACCTTCCGGGCCGGCCTCCGACCTGTGGTCGCTCGGCGCCAGCCTCTACACGGCGGTCGAGGGCAGGGCGCCGTTCGAGCGGCAGCTGCCCGCCGCGGTCGCGGCGGCGGTGCTGCTGCACGAGCCGCCGTTCCCCGTCAGGGCCGGGCGGGAGCTCGGCGGCCTGCTGATGGCCATGCTCGCGAAGGACCCGGCGGCGAGGCCCACGGCGGCCCAGGTGCGCCACGTGCTGCACGGCGTGACCGGCGCCACCACGGGCGCCCATGGGAGGCCGGCGGGCGGACGGTCCCGCCGCTGGCTGCTGCCCGCGGCGGTCGCGGCGGTCGTGCTCCTGGGAGCGGGCGGCTGGTACGCCGCCGGCGCGCTCGGCCCGGAGACCGGCAGGTTCGCCACGGCTCCCGACCCGTGCACGCTGCTCACCGGCGCCCAGGCCGGCGAGCTGACCAAGAGCCGGCCCGAACGTATGCGCACGAGGCCGGACGAGTGCCAGTGGCTCGTCCGCGACGGCTCGAAGCCGGGCAGCCGGCTCATCGTGCGCGCCTGGGCGGAGAAGCCGGGCGCCGATCTCGGCGGGCCGCAGGTCGCGCAGCGCCGCTTCGACAGCGAGAAGACCACCCGCGCCGCCGCCAAGGGCAGGCACCTGCGCATGATCCGCGGCGGGGTGACGGAGGTCAAAGGCGTCGGGGAGGCGGCCATCCTGCAGAACACGTTCAAGCTCCACCTGAACAGCAACGAAAGTGGCGCGACCGACAGCGTCATCCTCTTCCGCACGAGCAACCTGCTGGGCGAGGTGGTCTGGCATCGTGATGACGCGCCGTCCTCCGACCCCGAGGACAAGGAGACGGCCATCGCCGCGGCCCGCCTGGTCTCGGCGTCGCTGGCGAAGTGAACGCCCGCAAGCCTCCGGCAAGGGGCGTGGCTAGCATGTATCCCCGCACGTCAAGGCAACCCCAGGAGTCTTTGTGAACCCCGGTAGCGAGCACCAGCCGCCTACCACCCCCTACCAGGTGCCGGGCATGCGGTTCGAGCCGCCGAACATGCCTCCCAACCTGCCCCCCAACATGCCGCCGAACATGCCTCCCAACATGCCGCCGCAGCGCCCGCGCCGGCCGGCCTGGCTGCTGCCCACGCTGGCCGCCGCGCTCGTCGTGCTCGTCGCGGCGGGCGGCGTCGGGGCGTACCTGCTCTACGGCAAGGTCGCGGGGACCTCCACGCCGCTGTTCGCCCAGCCGGGAGAGACCACCAGCGGGACGACGGCGCAACCGACGGCGGCCACGGCCGCCGCCGCGACGGGGCCGGACGTCTGCGCCATGCTGCCCAAGGAGGAGGCCGACCGGCTCGTCCCCGACGCGACCGTCGCCAAGAGATCCAAGGACGGGGACTACACGGTCAACTTCACCTGCAACTGGCAGAACCAGCGCATCTCGTACGGCGAGTACTGGCGCAGCAGGGAGATCGACGTCCGCATCGAACAGCACAAGGGCGACGGCGCCAAGACCGGCCGGGCGATGGCCCAGAACTCCTACGAGGTCGACTACCGCGGCGGCAAGTACGGCGAGACCGCCACCCCGTCGCTCGAGCCGGGTGAGAAGAACTACACCTCCCCGGTGAAGGACATCGAGGGCGTCGGCGACGGCGCGTTCGCCCAGTACACCTGGCGCCGCGACGGCAAAATGCTGTGGTACTCCTTCGGCGAGGCGCACGCCCGCGTCGGCGACATGACGATCGAGGTCAAATACCAGGCGAGCCAGCAGCGTAAGGACGCCCAGATCCTGTCCAACGAGTCCACCCAGTCGATCACGGAGGCCAACGCGATCCGCGAGGTCTCCAAGCTGGCCGGCCACTTCGCCAAGGGCGTGGCGGCCTGGCAGGCGCAACATCCCGACGTGCTGGCCCAGCCGGAGCCGTCGGAGGCCACGCTCACCCCGAGCGCCCGGCCGACGCCCTCGCCGAGCGTGCTGGCCGTCTTCCCCACCGACTGCTCCGCCGTGAAGGACGTGGCCACGAAGCTCGTGCCCGAGCCCACCACCCGCGCCCGCGGCACCACGGTCGGTGGCGACAACCAGACCGAGTGCCGCTGGCTCAACCTGGACCTGCCCGGCGGCGAGGGCACCAAGAAGATCCGCAGCGCGCTGATCACGGTGCACCGCTTCACCAACCGGACGGGCGCGGTGGACGCGCCCGCCGCCAAGGCCTACTACGTCAGCGAGTACGGCGGCGACAAGAACACCGCCGACTCGTCGCTCGGCAACGTCACCTGGGGCAAGCTGATCGACGTGGACGGGCTCGGCGAGGAGGCCTACCAGCAGTACGTGAAGACCCGGCAGGGTGAGGTCTCGGCCTCCAGCGGCACCGTGACGATCCGCAAGGGCGCCCTGGTCGTCAGGGTCGACTACTCGGGGCACCAGCGGCCGGAGGGCGAGGCGACGAACTCGCCCAAGGTCGAGCTCATGCCGGAGGAAGAGGCCATGAGCGGAGCGCTCACCCTGGCCAAGGCCTACATGGCGACGCTGGCCAAGCAGCCCAAGGGCAGCTGACCGCGGGCCGGCACCGCCCCTCTCGCGGGTCGGTGCCGGGGGCTCCTGACCGGTGATCCGCGCAGGCGGTTAAAGCGCCTGCAACCCGGCTGCAAGTGGGACAAATACCGTTATGACTGCAAGCACTTGAGCCGCGCGATCACGTTTGTCCAGTACAGGGGCATGGGCAAGCCATGGGGGATCTCGCGGCTCATTGCTTTGCCACCGTCGTCCCCCTGACGAGGAACGGTTCGAGCAGGCCGGGCACGGCGCGGGAGGCCAGTTCCAGTCCGGTGTCGCGGCCGACGTCCACCACCTCGTAGTGCCCGTGGCCCGCGGAGGTGGTGGCGGAGATCGTCAGCAGTCCCGAGCGCCGCTGGAAGTACGACTCCGTGATCGTCCATCCCGAGACGCCCCTGCGGTCCAGCGCCACCGTACGCCGTACCACCGCGCCCTTCCTGCTGACCAGGTGCCGTCCGCCCAGCGCGTGCCCGAGGTTCCTCGCGCCCTCGACGGCGGCCCAGGTACCGGCCGCCAGCACGACGAGGGGGATCGGCCACACCCAGGCGCGCACCCACGGCCAGGGCGTGAGCGCCGCCGCGGCGGCCACCGCCGCGGTCGTCAGCGCGGTGGCGGCCAGGGCCCGCACGAGGCGCCGCCGCCTGGCCATCCGAGGATGCGGGACCAACGCGGGCACGCCGGCGCCCGGCCCCCGAAAGTCAGCCCGAAAGTCAGCCCGAAAGTCAGCCGGAGTGTCGGCCGGAGTGTGGGCCGGGATGTCGGCCGGGCGGTCGGCTGGACTGCCCGCCGGGTTGTCCACCGGGTTGTCCACCGGGCTGCCCGCATGGCTTTCGCCGCCGGCCGCGGCGACCTCGGCGGCGAGCCGCCAGGCCAGGTCGCGGGGGAGGGGCGGGGCGAGCGCGGCGGCGTCCTCGGTCTCGTTCCCGGCCTTCTCGCCCAGCCCGGTGGCGACGGTCTTGACGCGGGCGCCTCCGCCCAGCCGCAGAAGCAGCGGCTCGCTGATCTCCACACCGCGCAGCCTGCGTACCTCCAGGGTGAGCGACCGGGTGGTCAGCAGCCCCCGGCGCAGCCGCAGCCGGCCGGGCTCCTGCTCCAGGCGGTAGCGGCCCCACGACTCGGCGAACAGCAGCACCGATCCGAGCACGCCGACGGCCAGGTTGACCGCGAGCAGCGACGGGACCGCCGTCAGCGGCCGCGTCACGATCCAGTCCCACAGCGCGCTCGCCACTTCGCTCGTGACCGGCTTGAGCCCGGTCGCGTTGAGCGGCTTGTAGAGCGCGCCCAGGACCAGCGCGGTCCCGGTGACCGTCCACACCGTCAATGGCGCGTACCTGATCCACGACCAGCGCAGCTCGGCCAGCGGCCCGTCCCGCGCCTCCCGCTCGTCGTGCTGGTGCAGCAGGGTACGGCGGAGCGTCTCGGCGTCGTTCCTTGTCAGCGGGTCGAGCGTGAGCTCGGAGTGCTCGCCCGAGTTTTCACCGGTGCCCACCTTGACCACGGTCAGGCCGAAGATCCGCAGGATCGGGGCGGCCTTGAGGTCCACGCTGCGCACCCGGTCGCGCGGGACCGAGTGGTGCTGGCGCGTGATGATGCCCGAACGCAGTTCGAGGCGCTCGGGGGTGAGCCGCCAGCGGGAGGTACGCAGCCTGGCCAGGTCGTAGGCCACCACGGCGGCCACGATCAGCACGGCGGCGCCCGCGCAGGCCGCGACGACGCCGCCGGTCTGCCAGTCCTGGCCCAGCAGGAAGCGGGTGAGCCCGGCCACCGCGCCGGCCACGAGCGCCAGCGACTTGACGGCCGAGACCCACAGGCTCCGTCCGGCCAGCCGCCGCCAGCCCTCCTGCCGCTGCGCGGCGGGTTCGCGCCGGTCGGGATCGTGGCCCGCGTGGTCTGCCGCGCCGGGCGCCTGCGGTCGCAGGCCCGGCGCGTTCACGTGGCGTCCCCGGGCGTGGCCTGGGTGATGGCGGTGAGGCGTTCGGCCAGCTCGGCGGCCATCTCGTGGTCCAGCCCCTCGATCTTGACCGCGCCCGCCGACGAGGCGGTGGTCACCGTGACGTCGGCCAGTCCGAACAGTCGCTGCACCGGCCCCCGCGCGGTGTCGACCCGCTGGATCCGCGACATCGGCGCCACCCGCCAGGTGTGCGTCAGCCATCCCTTGCGGGTGTAGACGGCCTCGCCGGTGACCTCCCACCGCTCCACCCGGTAGTACGCCCGCGGCGCGACCAGCGCCAGCACCAGGCACGCCACCACGAACACGGCCACCGCCGCGCCCAGCCAGAGCGGCCGCTCGGTGAGGAACCAGTACGCCGCCACGGCCGCGACGGCGAGCGGCGCCATGAGAAGCAGCCACTGCACCGTCCACCACGGGACCACCCGCGGGTCGGCCTGGTTGCGCGGCGGCCTGAGCATGGTCGTGCTCACCTGTCTCCCTCCGTTCTCTTCGTCACGTCGGCCGCGGCCAGCAGCACGAAGCCGAGCACCCCGATCACGATGGCCGCGAACACTTCATATCCCTCCAGAAATGGCAGGTTGACCACGAGCAGGTCGTGCGCCCACCGCCACCATCCGAACAGGGCGTTGATCAGGCCGCCCACGCCCTGCAACAGCAGCAGCCAGCCCGATATCGTCAGAAGCGCGTGCATGGATCCAGGCTCGCGGCGCGGCCTGCCACCCGCGTCGGCCGGAGGTCTCGGCCCGCATCGACTTTGGTCGCTGTCGTCTCACACCTGGCAGGGCCTAACCTCGATGGACGTGACGGCACACCAGGACGACGGCGTCCACGCCCACGAATATCGATGGGCCCTGCCGTCGGTGCTGCTCGGCGACGCCCGCGAGGGCGGGCGCGTGCGCCGCTCGACCCGCGACTGGATCGTCGACACCCTCATGTTCCTGCTGGCCTGCGGCCTGACGGTGCTGTCCCTGCCGGAGATCCAGAACGCGCCCGCGCCGCTGCAGACCGCCGAGCAGATCCTGGGAGCGTTGTCGTGCGCGGCGGTGTGGCTGCGGCGCAGGTGGCCGGTCGGCCTGGCCGTGGTGACGATGCTGTTCTCGTCCTACCTGGAACTGCCCGGAGGCGCCTCCATCGTGGCGCTGTTCACGGTGGCGGTGCACCGGCCGTTCAAGATTTCCGGGCCGGTCGCGCTGTTCTCCCTCGTCACGCTGGCGCCCTACGTCTTGCTGCGGCCGCGGACCGAGCTCGACCGGGGCTGGACCGCGGCGCTGGGCGTGGCGTTGGTCCTGACCGTGCTCGCATGGGGGATCGTGGTCAGGGCCAGGCGGCAGGTCATCTGGTCGCTCAGGCAGCAGGCCGAGGTGGCCGCGGACGAGGCCAGGCGGAGCGAGCGCGAGCGCATCGCCAGGGAGATGCACGACGTGCTCGCCCACCGCATCTCGATGCTCAGCCTGCACGCCGGCGCGCTGGAGTTCCGCCCGGACGCGCCCACCGAGGAGATCGCCAGGGCGGCGAGCGCCATCAGGAACAACGCCCACCTGGCGCTGCAGGACCTGCGGGAGGTGATCGGCGTGCTGCGCGCCGTCAGGCCGGGCGACCAGGACGAAGGGGAGGAGCCGGTGCCGGAGCGCCCGCAGCCCACGCTCGCCGACCTGCCCAAGCTGGCCGGGGAATGCCGGCTGGCGGGCATGGACGTGCGGCTGACCCTCGGGGTGGAGGACGCGCCGGAAGGGCTGGGCCGTAACCTCTACCGCATCGTCCAGGAGGCGCTCACCAACGCTCGCAAACACGCGGGAGGCGCGCCGGTGGCCGTCACGGTGGCGGGAAGGCGGGGCAAGGGGGTGTCGGTGGAGGTGCGCAACCCGATGCGAGCCCGTCACGGCCTGCGCATCCCCGGCGCGGGCGCGGGGCTCATCGGGCTGACGGAACGCGCCGAGCTGGCGGGCGGCAGGCTGGAGCACGGCCCGACGCCTGAGGGCGAGTTCCTGGTACGCGCCTGGCTACCGTGGCCGGCGAAGACGACTCGGGAGGACGCATGACCACTCCGGCCGGCGGGCCGATCAGGCTGCTGATCGTCGACGACGACGCGATGGTGCGGGCCGGGCTCTCGATGATCCTCGGCGGCGCGGGCGACATCGAGATCGTCGGCGAGGCGGGCGACGGCTCCGAGGTGCCGCCCATGGTGGCCGAGCACCGCCCCGACGTGGTGCTGATGGACATCCGCATGCCGGGCGTCGACGGGCTCACCGCCACCGAGGCGCTGCGCCGCACCTCCTCGCCGCCCGAGGTGGTGGTGCTGACCACGTTCCACGCCGACGCCCAGGTGTTGCGCGCGCTGCGGGCGGGGGCGGCCGGGTTCCTGCTGAAGGACATCGCGCCCGCTGACCTGGTGCGTGCGATCAGGAAGGTGGCCGCGGGCGAGCCGATCCTGTCGCCGGCGGTCACGCGGCAGCTCATCACGCACGTGTCCGACGGCGGCGCGGACCAGCGTACACAGCGCGCGAAGAAGCTGCTCGACCGGCTCAGCGAGCGGGAGCGGGAGGTGGCGACGGCCGTCGGCCAGGGCAAGTCGAACGCCGACATCGCGGGTGAGCTGTTCATGAGCGTGCCCACGGTCAAGGCGCACGTGTCGCGCATCCTGACCAAGCTCGACCTCAACAACCGGGTGCAGGTCGCGCTGCTGGTCTACGACGCGGGTTCGTAGCGGGGGCACCATGCGGCCGGCACCACGATCGCGGCGTTCTCTCGCCGGCCGGCCGCTGGAATTCCAGCTTTTCGCGCCGGGGTCCCGGCGACCCGGCCGACCGGCGCCCGCACCGGGCCCGTGGCGCAGCCGTCCCGTGCGACGCCGGCACGGTCCCGCCCGGTCCGGTGGGGTCACGAGCGGCGGTGCGACGCCGCGCCCACCAGGGGGGCCGGCCGTGCCGGCCCCCCTGGTGGGCGCCCGCGCCGACGCGGCCCGCCGGCCGTGGCCAAGCGCTTGTCCACAGTGGAGTGGCCGTTACGGTCAGGTACGCGGCAGCCGTACCCTTGTCTGAAAGGGCATGTCACGAAGGGACAAGTGGGATGAGTTCAGCGGGTGAAGGCCTGTCTCGCCCGCTTCCCGAGCAGGTGCGGCTGAATGTCGTCGACTTGGCGTCTCAAGTTCTCGGCACGATGCCCGCTGCCGCCATCCCGCCGCCGCTGCGGGGCATCGCCAAATTCGACCCCCGCAAGCGGGCCAAGCTGGCCGGCGCCCCCATCGCGGCGCAGCTGGAGAACGACAAGAAGTTCCGCGAGCTGGTCGCCGAGTCCGTGACCGCGGGCTGGCCCGAGCTGGTCGCCTCGCTCGCCGAGGGCAACGTGCCGCCCGCCGCAGATCCCGTGCTCGTGGCCGCGGCCGCCTATCTCACGCGCCCGCCGGGCTGGGCGGAGATGATCGAGACCGCCCGCGCCGACCTGGAGCAGTCGCTGGCGGCCGCCGAGGACTCCGAGCGCGAGGAGGTCGTCGCCCGGCTGCGCGAGCAGCTCGCCGCGCAGAAAAGCGCGGCCAAGGAGGATACCGACCGCCTGCGCGAGCAGGTCAAGGCGGCCCGCGCGGAGAACTCCGATCTGCGCCGCAGGCTTCACGACGCCCGCGAGCGGGCCAAGGCCGCGATGCGGCGGGCCGAGGAGATGGAGCGGACCGCCGAGGAGGCGCGCACGGCCGCCTCGGTCGCGGGCAGCGCCGGCGAGTCCGAGCTGCGGCGGCTGCGCGAGCGGTTGTCGGACGTGGAGAAGCAGCTCGAAGCCTCGCGCCGGGCCGCGCGCGAGGGCAGGAGCATCGAGGACGCCCGCATAAGGGTGCTGCTCGACGCGCTGCAGGACGCCTCCGCCGGGCTGCGCAGGGAGCTGGCCCTGCCCACCACGATCAGCCGGCCGGCCGACTCGGTCGCCGCGGTCACCGGCGAGCGGCCGGGTGTGCGCGTGCCCGCGCGTGCGCTCGCCGACGACGACCCGCAGCTCCTCGACCAGCTGCTCGCGCTGCCGCAGGTCCATCTGATCATCGACGGCTACAACGTCACCAAGACCGGCTACGGCACGCTCACCCTCGCCGACCAGCGCAACCGGCTGATGACCGGGCTGGGCGGGCTGGTGGCGCAGACCAGGGTCGAGGTGACCGCGGTCTTCGACGGGGCCGAGCTCAACGCCCCTGTGCAGGTCGTGGCGCCGCGGGGGGTGCGGGTGCTGTTCAGCGCGCCGGGGGAGATCGCCGACGACCTGATCCGCCAGCTCGTACGCGCCGAGCCGCCCGGCCGCGCCATCGCCGTGGTGTCGTCGGACCGGGAGGTGGCCGAGTCCGTCAGGCGGATGGGAGCCAGACCCGTTCCTTCTGGCTTGCTGCTGCGCCGCCTGGGCCGGGCTTAAGTTACAAATTGGTCTGTTCGGGTGAGACCCCACCCGCCACTTCTGTACTATTTCGCCCCAGTAAAGATCCCTGGGAGGCGACGCAGTGAGGTTTGGCCGGGTGCCGGTGGCCGTGGGTCTCGCGTTCGGGCTGATGGTGTCCCCCATGGGGGTTGCGCTCGCTGATCCGAAGCCCACCATCGGGCAGGCCAAGGCCAAGCTCGACAAGCTCAACCACAAGGCCGACAAGGTCGTCGACCGTTACAACGCGGCGACCGAGCGCTACAAGAAGGCCAAGGGCTCCTACACCAAGCTGAACAAGAGCTACAAGCGCAAGCTCCGTACGGTCGCGAACCTGCGCGTCGAGATCGCCGACATGGCCGCAAGCGTCTACCGGGTCGGCGAGTACGCCACCTCCCTTCCTGGGCTGGTCGGCTCCGAGAATCCGCAGGGACGGCTGGCCGGGATGGCGCTGGCCGGGCAGATGGCCAAGGAGCGCTCGCAGAAGCTGGCCGCGTTCGACCGGGAGAACCGCGGGCTGAAGAAGGAACGCGACAAGGCGCAGGACGCGCTGCGGTCCGCCGACGAGGTGCGCGGCCAGGTCGAGAAGGAGCGCAAGGAGATCCTCGGCCTCATCGCCAAGCAGAAGAAGCTGCTGAAGAAGCTGGGCGCCTACAGGACCGGCGACCCGAACAGCACCGGCATCGAGTACACCGGGTCCGCCTCCGGGAACGCCGCGGCGGTGCTGCGGTTCGCGTTCGCGCAGGTCGGCAAGCCGTACGTGTTCGGCGGGACCGGGCCGGGCGGCTACGACTGCTCGGGGCTGACCCAGGCGGCCTGGCGGGCGGCCGGCGTGTCGCTGCCGAGGACGACGTGGTCGCAGTGGTCGTGGGGCGCGAGCCGCAGGGTGTCGCTGAACGCGCTGCAGCCCGGGGACCTCATCTTCAGCGAGGGCCTGGGACACGTCAGCATTTATGCGGGCAACGGAAAGATCGTCCATGCGCCGCAGACGGGCGACGTGGTCAAGGTGGTCACCCTCTCCTCCTACGGCAGGGGCCTCGTGGGCGCCGTCCGCCCGTAGATCCGCCCGTCACCCACCTACGACGCACCATCGTTGCCCCCGCCGGGGCGCCGCCGGGGCGCCGCCGGGGCGGCTCCCGCCCGTCCCGCAGTCGTGTTCCGCCACGTTCCGCCACTCTGTGATCACCGCGGGTCTCGCGCGGCAGGGCGAAATATGTGACAAAGGCGACATATGGCTCCTGACAGATGAGCGTGGCCAGAAGTGTGAGTAGGGTCACTTTTTGGTAACGGCGCATCTGTTCCAGCAGGGGTTCGGGAATTTACAGACACCTTTTTGGATCTTTACCGGCTGACTGTGCTTTTGCCGATCCTTGACCGTTCCGCGTAGCTTCTGGCGTCGTCGCGGTGCACAAGCCATGACGCCGCGACCCCGCATCGGTCCCTCCCGATGTGAAGACAGATAAAGATCCGCTGGTCATCGCCGCGACATCCCCATGGCACACCTGCTGAATCGGGGCGATGGCCTGCCGAATCCGTGCAGCCAGGAGGCACGGAACCGGGGACCCAGCGATCCCAGTTCCCCAGGGATCAGGGGTGAATCGGCGCGCCAATCGCGCCGTAGGGCGACTTCCAGGCCCGAATCCGACAGCTAACCCGGTAGGCGTTCGTGGAAGAGCCAAGGAGAAATCCTGTCTACCTCCCTGCATAACCCCCGTCTGTCCCGCCTTGCCCTGCGTGGCGCAGCGCTCACGATGACCGTGACGGCCGGAGGTCTGGTCCTCCATGCCCCGGCGGCCCAGGCGGCGACGACGAGCGACACGGCCGGCGTCTCCTCGGTGAGGGCGGTCACGGCCGCCAGCACCGCGAAGTCGGCCAAGGCCGCCCGGAAGCGAGCAGCCAAGATCGCTCGGCAGAAGGTGAAGGCCGGCAAGGCCCTCACCGTGGCCAAGAACCAGATCGGTGACCCGTACCGTTACGGCGCCACAGGGCCTGGTTCGTTCGACTGCTCCGGCCTCGTCCAGTTCGCCTGGAACAAGGCCGGGGTGAAGCTCCCGCGCGTGGCGAGCAGCCAGTTCGCCCGCATCAGGAACAAGGTCTCCTGGAAGAACCTCAAGCCAGGCGACCTCATGTTCTTCAACGGGCTCGGCCACGTGGGCATGTACGTCGGCAAGGGCAAAATGATCCATTCGCCGCGGACAGGCGAACGGGTGCGCATCGACAAGCTGGGCGGATGGCGCAAGTCGTCGTTCGTCGGCGCGGTCCGTCCCGGCCTGTGACGAAGCCCCGCCCGGGGCCTGGGTGACCTCCCAGGACCCCGGGCGGGCTCCCGTCTCCCCGTCACCGTTCTCAGCGCCGTCGTACGCGCCGGCCCCCACTACGATCGGCAGCGTGTCCCAGCAGGTGAGCCGACGAGCCGCGCTGACCGCGTTCCTTTTCCTCGGCCTGGCCGCCGACGCCCCCGCTCCCGGCCCGCCCGTCCTGCCCGCGCCTGCCCGCGACCTGTGGCCGGACGGCCAGGCCCTCGCCCGCGGGGCACGTTCCCTCGTCACCGGCCACCATGCCGCGCCCGGCACGCTCGACGAGCTCGCCCGCCGCGCCGACTCGGCGGCGCTGCGGGTCGCGGCCGTGCTCGGCCGCCCCGTACGGCCCGTGGTCATCGTCCCCGACACCGCGCAGGACGCCGCCAGGCTGGCCGGCTCCGGGCCTCTCGACGGGCTGGCGGCCGTGGCCGACGACGGCCGGGTTATCGTCGTCCCCGAGTCGTTCGGCAAGCTCACCTCGTTCGGCAAGGACGTCGTCCTCACCCACGAGCTGACCCACGTCGCCGCGGGCACCGGCGGACTGCCCGTCTGGCTCTACGAGGGCTTCGCCGACTACGTGGCCTACCGGGACGCCGGGCTGCCCGTGCGCACGGCCGCCGCCGAACTGGCCGCCGAGGTGCGTGCCGGGCGCGTGCCGGCCGCCCTGCCGGGGCCCGAGGCGTTCGCCGTGGGCGGACCCGGCCCGGGACGGCTCGCGCTGGCGTACCAGGAGGCCTGGCTGGCGTGTCGCTTCCTTTCCCGCCGTTTCGGTGAGAGGAGCCTGGTGAGGCTCTACCGTGATGCGCAGGCCGCCGACGTCCGCGCGGCGCTCGCCGTGCTCGGGCTCTCCGTGGCCACGCTGACCGCACGGTGGCGCGTGTACGTGCGGGAGCAGCTCGCGTGAAGGGGGAGGGACATGAGCGGACGTCAGGACGCGGACGGCCCGTCGGAGGAGGCCGAGGCGGGCGGGGAGACGGGCGGACCCGTTGACGGCGTCCCCGCGGGAGCCGTGACGGCGCAGGACCGCGCGGGCGCCGCGACGGAGGACGGCCCGCCGGGCGCGTGGACACGTCACGAGCGTGGGCAGGGGGACGGCATGCCCGTGACGACGCCCGACCCTGAGCCCGGTCCGGACCCCGACCAGGGGCCCGCCCCTGGGCCGGATTCGGCGCTCGGCCCGGCTGAGCGCCGGTTCAGGCGGCAGGCCGCCGTGGTGCTGGGGGTGCTCGCGGCCGTGATCCTGGCCGTGGCCGCCTTCAGCACGCCGTGGCACGCCCTGACCGCGGGGCCACCCGACCCGGCGCGCGACTTCACCGCCGCCGAGATCGCCAGGGCGCAGGCGTTCGACGCGGCCACGTCCCTGCCGAGCTATCTCGGGCTGGCGCTCACGCTGGCCTTCGCCGCCCTCCTCGTGGCCACCCCGTTCGGGGCCAGGGTGCTGGGCCGGCTGAGAGGCCCCTGGTGGGTGCGGGTGATCGTCGGCGTCCTGGTGCTCACCGCGATCGTCGAGGCGGTCAGGTGGCCGCTCGGCGTCTGGTTCGAGACGGTGCTGCGCGACTACGGTCTGTCCACCCAGGACTGGGCGGGCTGGACCGCCGACCGGCTGAAGAGCCTCGGGGTGGAGGCCTTCCTGCTCTGCCTCATGCTGCTCGTCCTCGTCGCGCTGGCCCGCAGGATGCGGCGGTGGTGGATCCCGGCGGCCGCGGGGGCGTGCGCGCTGACCGTGGCGATGTCGTTCGTCTACCCGGTGGTGTTCGAGCCGCTGTTCAACGACTTCACGTCCATGCCGCAGGGCTCGCTGCGCGACAACCTGCTGGACATGGCCGAGCGCGACGGCGTGCCGGTGCGGGACGTGCTGGTCGCCGACGCCTCACGGCGTACGACGGCGCTCAACGCGTACGTGTCGGGCTTCGGCGCCACCCGCAGGATCGTCGTCTACGACACGCTGCTCAAGGCCCCGCAGCCCCAGGTCGAGCTGGTCGTCGCCCATGAGCTGGGCCACGCGAAGGCCGACGACGTGCTCTACGGCACGCTCGTCGGCGCCCTGGGCGCGGCGCTCGGCGCGGTCCTGCTGTACCTCGTGTTCGGCTCGGTACGCCGCCGCGCCGGCGTCGCCTCCATCGCCGATCCACGCGCGGTCGGCGTGGTCATGGGCCTGATGACCCTGGGCTCGCTCATCATGGGCCCAGCCCAGAACGTGATCAGCCGCCACATCGAGGCCAGGGCGGACGTGCACGCGCTCGACCTCACCCGGGATCCGGCGACGTTCATCGCCATGCAGAAACGGCTGGCAGTTACCAATATTTCCGACTTGTCGCCGGATGCGGTGGAATATGTGCTGTATGCCTCCCATCCTTCCAGCCCTGAGCGCATCGCCCTGGCCCGCTCATGGGCCGAGCTGAACGGCGTCCCGGTGTCGTGACCCATGCGGACGTGCTCTTCGTCACGAACGACTTCCCGCCCAGGCCGGGCGGGATCCAGTCGTTCGTGCACGGGCTCGCGCTGCGCACGCCGGGTGTGATCGTCTACGCCCCCGCCTGGCCGGGGTGCGCGGACTTCGACCGGCGCCAGCCGTACCGGATCGTGCGGCATCCCACGCGGCTCATGCTGCCGACCCCGGCCGTCGCGCGCCGGGCCGCCGCCCTGGTGGCCCGGCACCGCACGCGGACCGTCGTGTTCGGCGCGGCGGCGCCGCTCGGCCTGCTCGCGCCGCGGCTGCGCGCGGCGGGCGCGCGGCGCGTGGTGATGCTCACCCACGGGCACGAGGCGTCGTGGGCGAGCCTGCCCGGATTCCGTCCCGCGCTGCGCAGGATCGGCGAGCACGCCGACGTGGTGACGTATCTGGGCGAGTACACACGGGCCCGCCTGGCGGCGGCCATCCCCCCGGCCAAGCTCGTACGCCTCGCTCCGGGCGTGGACACCGCCCAGTTCCGCCCGGGCGCGGCCCGCCGGTCCGTCAGGGCCGAGCTGGGCCTCGACGACAGGCCGGTGGTGGTGTGCGTGTCGCGGCTGGTGCCCCGCAAGGGTCAGGACCAGCTCATCAGGGCCTGGCCGAAGGTGTCGCGGGCGGTGCCGGACGCCGTCCTGCTGCTGGTGGGCGACGGGCCCTACCGCGGGACGCTGGAGCGGCTGGCGGCGGGGCAGGAGACGGTCAGATTCACCGGTACGGTGCCGGCGGCCGAGCTGCCCGGCTACTACGCGGCCGGCGACGTGTTCGCGATGCCGTGCCGTACGCGGTGGAACGGGCTGGACGTGGAAGGGCTCGGGATCGTGTTCCTGGAGGCGTCGGCGGCCGGGCTGCCGGTGGTCGTGGGCGCCTCCGGTGGCACGACCGACGCGGTGCGGCCAGGAGAGACGGGCCTGGTCGTCGACGGCGAGGACGTCGAGGACATCGCGCGGGCCGTCGTCGAGCTGCTGAGCGACCCCGGCAAGGCGCGCAAGATGGGGGCGGTCGGCCGCGGCTGGGTGGCGGCCGAATGGGCGTGGGACCACGTGGCCGCCCGCTTCCACGCCCTGCTCGCGGGCCACTCCTAGCCCTTGGCCGATCCCAGCGTGAGAGCGGCCACGAACTGTTCGTGCAGCCTGCTGGAAGACGATGAGCGTCGGCGGCGCCGGCGCGTCGCCGAGGTCTTCCGATGCTGAGTCCGCGATGATCCATGTAGGTTACGGCGACCTCTCGCGACGGTCATCGCCCTCGTTCTCGCCGGACGAGCGTCGGAGCGGGCCTCCGCGAGCTCCCCGGTGAAGGACTGCTCCAAAGGCCTCGCGCGCGACTTCGACGGCCTACGTGACCGGCGACGCGCCGCCCATGGGGGTCCCCGTCTACGACCCGGCCACCGGCGCGAGCAAGGGGGTCAAGAGCCGAAGCCGCGGCGTGGAGGGCGTGGGGGAGGCGCTGGCTGATCGGCGCGCGGACCCCCTCCCGAAGGGCTGCGTGGCGGCTCAGTGCCCGCCGTACAGGTCGTCGATCTCCTGCTGGAAGTCGCGCAGCACCACGTTGCGCTTGATCTTCAGGGTGGGAGTCAGGTGCCCGCTGTCCTCGGTGATGTCGGCGGCCAGGACCACGAACTTCTTGATCTGCTCCGCCTTCGACACCGACGAGTTCGCCCGGTCGACCGCCGCCTGGATGCTCGCCAGCACCTCGGGGTCGGCGCGCAGCCGCTCGGCCGTCGCCCCCTCCGGCATGGCCTCGGGATCGAGGGTGACGAGCGCCGCCACGAACGGGCGGCCGTCTCCGACCACCATGGCCTGTGAGATCATCGGGTGGGCGCGCAGCGCGTCCTCAAGAGGGCCGGGCGCCACGTTCTTGCCCGCCGCCGTCACCAGGATCTCCTTCTTGCGCCCGGTGATCCGCAGGTAGCCGTCGGCGTCGAGTTCGCCGATGTCGCCGGTGTGGAACCAGCCCTCGGCGTCGACCACGTCGTCCGTGGCCGCGTCGTTCTTCCAGTAGCCGGCGAAGACGTTCCTGCCCTTGGCCAGGATCTCGCCGTCGTCGCCGATGCGCAGCGTGACGCCCGGCAGCGGCTTGCCGACCGTGCCGATCTTGTTGGCGCCCGGCATGTTGACCGAGCAGGGGGCCGACGTCTCGGTCAGGCCGTAGCCCTCGAAGACCTCGATGCCCACGCCCCTGAAGAAGTGGCCGAGCCGGTCGCCGAGCGCCGAGCCGCCGCACACCGCCGCGGAGAGCCGGCCGCCGGTGGCGGCGCGCAGCTTGGCGTACACCAGCCTGTCGAACACCGCCCGCCGCAGCCGCAGCCCGAGAGGCGCTCCGCCGGAGCTCTCGGCGCGGCTCCAGGCCACCGCGACGTCCACCGCGCGGGCGAAGATCGCGCCCTTGCCTCCCGTGATGGCCTTCTGCTCGGCGGAGTTGTAGACCTTCTCGAAGACGCGCGGCACGCCGAGCAGGAACGTCGGCTGGAAGCCCTGGAGGTCGGGGGCGACGTTCTTCATGTTGGGAGTGTGCGCCATGACGGCGCCCGCCTCGAACAGGACCACCTGGATCATCCGCGCGAAGATGTGCGCCAGCGGCAGGAACAGCAGCGCGGCCGGCTCCTTGCGGGCGAACAGCGGCTCCAGCGGCCCCCGCAGCACGTTGAGCGCGGTGAACAGCAGGTTGTCGTGGGTGATCCGGCAGCCCTTGGGCCGGCCGGTGGTGCCCGAGGTGTAGACGATCGTGGCCAGGTCGGAGGAGGAGACCCGCTTCCTGCGCTCGTCGACGGCGGAGGACGGGACACCCTCCGCGTCGAGCGTGCCGTCGATCCGCCAGACGGCCTTGAGATCGGGCGCCGCCTCGCGCACGGTCTCCTCGTGCCCGTCGAGCTCGACGAACGCCGCCCTCGCCTCGCTGTCGGCGAGGATCCACGCCACCTGGTCGGCCGAGGAGGTCTCGTAGATCGGCACGGTGACCGCGCCGATGGACCAGATGGCGTAGTCGACGAGGGTCCACTCGTAGCGGGTGCGCGACATCAGCGCCACCCGGTCGCCGTGCTCGACGCCCGCGGCGATCAGCCCCCTGGCCACCTCGACGACCTGGTCGCGGAACTCGGCCGCGGTGACGGCGGGCCAGCCCGCGTCGGTCCTGCGGCGCATGACCACGGCGCCGGGCCGCTCCTCGGCCCGCGCGAAGACGGTGTCTGCCAGGCCGGCGGAGGGGGGCACGTCGACCATGACGGGGACGCTGTACTCGCGCACGGATCAACTCCTCTTCGTGACGAACTGGCCTGGACGTTACCGCGACAAATTACGCGCTGGTAGCTCCGTCACTGAGGCGTTATGTCACGCTAGCAGGCGGGGCTCTTAGGATTTTCCCCATGAGGGTTCATGTGGTGAGCGACGTGCACGGCAGGGCCGACGCGCTGGCCGGAGCCGGCGACGGCGCCGACGCGCTCATCTGCCTCGGCGACCTGATCCTCTTCATCGACTACGACGACCACGCGCAGGGCATCTTCCCCGACCTGTTCGGCGCCGAGAACGCCTCCGCGTTCATCGCCCTGCGCACGGCCAAACGATTCGACGAGGCCAGGGCCATGTCGGCGCGGCTGTGGGCCAGGCTCGGCGGCGACCCGCGCGAGCACATCGAACGCAACGTGCGCGCCCAGTACGAGACCCTCTTCGCCGCCATGCCCGCCCCCGCCTACCTGACCTACGGCAACGTCGACGTCCCCGCCCTGTGGGCCGACTACCTCAGGCCAGGGCTGGAGGTGCTCGACGGGCAGGTCACGGAGATCGGCGGCCTGCGGTTCGGGTTCGTGGGCGGCGGGCTCAAGACCCCCTACCGCACCCCGTACGAGCTCGGCGACGAGGAGTACGCGGCCAAGGTCGAGGCGGTCGGGGAGGTCGACGTTCTGTGCTGCCACATCCCGCCGGCCCTGCCCGAGCTGCTCTACGACGTGGTGGCCAGGAGGTTCGAGCGCGGCAGCGAGGCCACGCTGGAGGCGATCAGGCGCACCCAGCCGCGTTACGCGCTGTTCGGCCACGTGCACAACCCCCTGCACCGCCGCACCCGGATCGGGCGCACCGAGTGCGTCAACGTCGGCCACTTCCGGGGGCTGGGCGTCCCGTACGTGCTGGAGTGGTGAACGCGGAAGGCGCCGTACGTCCCGCGCGGCGTGTTGTGCATTACGGTGGTCGCATGGCTGATCGCACCACTTCGAGCACCACCATCAGCGCCGGTCGCGCCGATGTCATGGCGGTCATCGCGGACTTCCCCGCCTACCCGGAATGGGCGGGGCAGGTCAAGAGCGCGGAGGTCGTCTCCACCGGTCCCGACGGCAGGCCGCGGCAGGTGCGATTCGCCCTCGACGCCGGCCCGATCAGCGACACCTACACCCTCGGCTACACCTGGCACGACGACGACGGCGTGAGCTGGCAGGTGGTCGAGCCGGGCAAGATGGTCTCCGACCTCAGGGGGAGTTACCGGCTGGCCGGCACGGGCAGTGACACCGAGGTGACGTACGAGCTGACGGTCGATCTCAGCGTGCCCATGATCGGCCTGATCAAGCGCAAGGCGGAGAAGGTGATCGTGGACACCGCGCTCAAGGGTCTGAAGAAGCGCGTCGAGGGCCGCTGAGTTGAGCCCGCGGGTTCTGCTCTTCACCGGCAAGGGCGGCGTCGGCAAGACCACCGCCGCCGCCGCGACCGCCACGCTCGCCGCCGCCCGCGGCCTCAAGACGCTGATCGTCTCCACCGACACCGCCCACTCGCTGGCCGACGCGCTCGGCGCCGAGCCCGGCGAGATCGCGCCGGGGCTCCACCTGCACCAGGTCGACACCCAGAAGACGCTGGAGCGCCACTGGGGCGAGCTGCGCGAATACGCCAGGGGCGTCCTGGTGGAGCTGGGCCTCGACGAGGTCACCTCCGAGGAGATCACCGTCCTGCCCGGCGCCGAGGAGGTCATCGCGCTGCTGGAGCTGCGCGAGCACGCCCGCGAGGGCCGCTGGGACGTGATCGTGGTCGACTGCGCGCCCACCGCCGAGACGCTGCGGCTGCTGGCCCTGCCCGAGGCGCTCGACTGGCACGTCAGCAGGCTGATGCCGGTGGGCCGCAAGCTCGTGCGGCTCGTCTCGCCGTTCGTGCGCAGCGTGGCCCACGTCAGCGCGCCGGGCGAGGACGTCATGAACGCGGGCGAGCGTTTCCACCGCGGCCTGATGGAGGTGCGCGAGCTGCTCACCGGCGACCACGCCTCCGTGCGGCTCGTTCTCACGCCGGAGGCCGTGGTGCTCGCCGAGGCCAGGCGCACCATGACCTCACTCAACCTGTACGGCTACCGCGTCGACGCCGTCGTCGCCAACCGCGTCTTCCCCGCGGGCGACGCCGACGAGTGGCGTGCGCGGTGGGTGGAGGCGCAGTCGAGGCTGCTGACCGAGGCGGAGGAGTCGTTCGCGCCGCTGCCCGTCCACGTCGTCCCCTACCTGCCCGCCGAGCCCGTCGGCAGGAAGGCCTTGGCGGAGCTCGGCGCGTCGATGTACGGCGAGTCCGACCCGTTCGCCCCGCACACGATCGAACCGCCGCTGCGGATGAGCGCCGACGAACTGGCCCTCGCCCTGCCCGGGGCCGACCGCGACGACATCGACCTGGCGCGCAAGGGCGACGAGCTGATCGTCACCGCAGGCCCCTACCGGCGGATCCTGGCGCTGCCGGCCGCGCTGGCCCGACGTAAGATCAGTGCGGCCTCGCTCCGCGACGGCGTGCTCAGCGTGCGGTTCGGCGATCCCGCGTGACGGCGATTTCTGCATTACCGTTCAGGTCGGGGAACGAGTCCGCGACCTGACGAGTCGAGGAGGACGAGCGATCCCATACGCAGGGAGGGCCACATGACCGAGAGCAACGACAGAGATCCGATCGGGACCGTCGCCGACGAGGCGCGCAAGCTGTTCGAGTCGATCCAGGGGCGGGCCACCCGCCAGGTCGGCAAGTCCGTGTTCAACTCGTTCACCGGCGGCGCTCGCAGAGAACGCGACGTCTGGGAAGAGGCGGTGTCCGAGCCGCACGACGAGTACATCTGCCGTGCCTGCCCGGTCTGCCGGGCGATCGCCGCTCAGCGCGAGTCCGGCTCCGACGTGACGGGGCACCTGGTGGCCGCGGGCGGTGAACTGTTCGCCGCCGTGCGCGGCGCGCTCGACGTGCTCAGCAAACCGCCCGCCCCCCGCAGGCCGCGCGACGACCGGGATCGCCGCGACAATGTGGAACACATAGATCTGGGATAGGGAGACACGGGCAATGCTCACGATCGGTGTCGACATCGGCGGAACCAAGGTGGCCGCCGGTGTGGTCGACGACGACGGCGAAATCGTCGAACACACGCTCAGGCCCACCGCCGCCGACCGCCCTGAAGTGGTGGCCGAGACGGTGGCCGACGTCGTTCGCGAGCTGTCGAAGGGCAGGCAGGTCGAGGCGGTCGGGGTCGGCGCGGCCGGGTTCGTCGACGAGACCAGGTCGATGGTGCGCTTCGCCCCCAACCTCGCCTGGCGCGAGGAGCCGCTGCAGAAGAAGATCAGCGGCCTCGTCGGCCTGCCGGTCGTGATCGAGAACGACGCCAACGCCATGGCCTGGGGCGAGACCCGGTTCGGCGCGGGCCGGGGCCAGTCCCACGTGGTGTGCGTGACGCTCGGCACCGGCATCGGCGGCGGCCTGGTCTTCGACGGCGCGCTCTACCGCGGGCGCTGGGGCATGGGCGCCGAGCTGGGCCACATGCAGGTGGTGCCCGGTGGCCGGCCGTGCGGCTGCGGCAACGTCGGCTGCTGGGAGCAGTACGCCAGCGGCCAGGCCCTCGTCAAGGAGGCCAGGCAGATCGCCGAGGCGCGGCCGGAGCGGGCCGAGATCCTGCTGGGGCTGGCCGACGGCAAGATCGAGGGCGAGGAGGTCACCGAGGCCGCGCGGCTGGGCGACGACGCCTCGCTGGCCGCGTTCGGCAACCTCGCCGACTGGCTGGGCCAGGGCATGGCCGATCTGGCCGGGGTGCTCGACCCCGGCTGCTTCATCGTGGGTGGCGGGGTGTCCCGCGCCGCCGACCTGTTCATCGACCGGGCCCGCGACACCTTCGCCGAGCGGCTCACCGGGCACGGGCACCGGCCGCTGGCCGAGGTCAAGCTGGCCGAGCTGGGCGCCTCCGCCGGCGTGGTGGGCGCCGCCGACCTGGCCAGGCGCCGCTAGCCGTTCATACGTGACGATCCGCGTAGCGACCTACAACCTGCACGGGTTGCGCGACGACGTTTCCGCGCTGACCAGGGTCATCACCGCCATGCGCGCCGACGTGCTGTGCGTGCAGGAGGCGCCCAGGTTCGTACGCTGGCGGGCCAGGCGCAGAGCGCTGGCCGCCGCCGCAGGGCTGCGTCCGGCGACCCCGGGCAGGCTCGGTGGCGTCGCCGTGCTCACCGGGCCGCGCGTCAGCGTGCTGCACGCCGAGAGCCACGCGCTGCGGGCCTTCTTCGGGCTGGAGCGGCGCGGGTTGGCGATCGCCGTGGTGGAGGCGGAGGGGGCGCGGCTGGCCGTCGGCTCGCTCCACCTCGACCTCAACGACCCCGCCAGGGTGCACCACGCGGCGGAGGCCGTGGCCCTGGTGGAACGCGCGGCCACCGGGCTCGACGCCACGATGGTGCTCGGCGGCGACATCAACGAGCAGGACCACCAGCCCGCCTGGCGCTATCTCGCCGGGCGGCTGGCCGACTGTTACGCGGTGGCGCCCAAGGGCGACGGCCTGACCTTCCCCGCGCGGGGGCCCTCGGCGCGCATCGACGGGGTGTTCGCCGCGCGCGACGCGCGGGTCGTGTCGTGCGGGGGAGTGGACGCCCCGATGGCCGATCTGGGTGCCGCCTCCGACCATCTGCCGGTCATCGCAGAGTTGCGAGTTGGGCTGTAACGGGCAAGAGGGGCCGGCGAGCCCGTAGCATTCAATCATGACCCGTCGCTCTCAGCGGCGTGCGCTCTCCTTGATCTTGGCGACGTCCGTGGCCTTGACACAGGCCTCGCCCGCCGCGCATGCCGATCCCCGTCCTGCCACGATCGAGGCGTGGCAGCAGTCGACCAGCGTGCGCCTCCAGGCCGACGGTTCGCTCTCCGACGTGCTCGCGGTCTCGGCCGACGACGTGTGGGCCGTGGGCCAGCAGGAAATCTGGGACGTCTGGAAGAACCGCGGCACCATCCGCCACTGGAACGGCAAGAGCTGGGCTGAGGTGCCGGTGCGCGACGCCACGGCCGCGGGAAACCTGCGCGGGCTGGCCGCCGTGTCGGCGTCCGACGTGTGGACGGTCGGCGACGGCCACGACGGGCTGCCCTATCTCGCGCACGGCGACGCGTCCGGGTTCGACAGAGTAAGGCCTTCGGGCCTGCGGGCGGGCGACTGGCTCGGCGGCGTCGACGCCAAGGCGGGGCGCGTCGTCGCGGTCGGCAGCCGCGAGAAGAACGGGCTCATCCTCACCGGTCACGGCAACTCCTGGACCGTCCACGAGACCAAGGAGAAGGGCGCGCTCTACGCGGTCGCGGACGGCTTCGCCGTCGGCGACACCGGCACCGCGCCGCTGATCGTGCACCAGTCGGGCAGTTCGTGGAAGTCGATGCCGGTGCCCTCGATCCGCGGCGGCTACCTGCGTGACGTGCACGTCGACAACTCCAAGCGGGCGGTGGCCGTCGGAGGCGTCTACCACGGCCCCGGCGACATCACGCCGCTCGTGCTGACCTGGAACGGCAAACGCTGGCGCGAGCAGCGGCTGCCCCGCTCCGAGGCCAGGCTCTACGGCGTGACGGGCGACGGCAAGGGCCGCTACTGGATGGCCGGCTACGACCCGTCGCGGGCGGGGGAGCCGTTCATGATGCGCTGCGAGAAGGGCGAGTGCGAGATCATCCGCGGTCGCGCCAAGCACGGCAGGAGCAGCGTACGCCTGCAGGCCGTGGCCTATCTTGCCGGCAAGGGCGCGGTCTGGGCGGTCGGCCACGCGGTTGACACGGCCGACCGCTACACCGACGTGGTGGAGGCGTTCGCGCCGAAGACCACCACGGCGAAGTCGTAGCCGGGCTCCTACAGCCTGGCGCCGTCGTCCCAGCCGGAGTCGTTGGGCGGGCTGTCGCCCATGCGCACCACCAGCGCCACGAACCCGCCGATGAACGCCGCCACCGCCGTGAACAGCGCCCACCCCTCCATGTGCCAGTCGGCCATCACGGCGACCAGGAGGTAGGCCGGGCCGCCGAACAACGCCGCCCACGCCAGCTTGGTCGGCAGGTCGAGTTTGGGCAGGGGTGGCGGCGGAGGCGGGACGAAGTGCTCCGCTTCCTCGTCGTCATCGCCCTCGTCTCGCTGGTCGGTAGCGTCCTCGGGCTCGTCAGGACCGTGAGGGGCGGCGGAGGGCTCCTCCGAGGGCTTGACCACTCTGCGGGTGGGTTCGGCGGGGACGTTCTCGCTGTCCGGCCATGGCTGGTCGGCCGAGTCGCGCTCGGCGGTGTCGTTGAAGGACGCGACGATCTGCCGCCAGACCTCGTCCTCGTCACTCTGGGGCGTCACCTAGATGGGCCTCTCCACAGCGATCGCGACTTCCCCCTGGGTGCGATCAGTCCCTCTGCAAGGGTACCGAGGCATGTGTCCGGATGAAGCCGAGGCTCCCGGCAAAGATCCTGTCGGCATCGTTGTCCAGCGTCGCAACATGGTAGCTATCGGTAAGCTCCTCGATCGTGGCCTGCGGCACCTTCTCACGGATGATCGCCACACTCGCCGGCTTCACCACGTGGTCCTCGGCGCTGCGGTAGACCAAAAGCGGTTGTGTCACCTTCGCCAGGTCGGCCTGCACCAGCGACCACAACTCCGGCAGTGAGGCGGCGGCCTTCACCGGGGTGCGGGCGTAGGCGAGCTCGGTCACGCCGGGTTTCTTGACGTCGCCCGCGACGCCAGGCACCGACGGCACGAACCATTTCAGCAGCGGGGCCAGCCTCATCAGCGGCACGTCGTTCGCGATCGACGGGTTGACCACGATCACGCCCCTGATCGCCGGGCCGTGCACCTCGGCCAGCCGCAGCGCCAGGCAGCCCCCGAGCGACAGCCCCGCCACGAACACCTCCGTGCAGCGGCCCTGGAGGACCTCGAACGCCTTCTCCACCTCGGCGTACCAGTCCTCCCAGCGCGTACGGTTCATCTCCTGCCACCGGGTGCCGTGCCCCGGCTGGCGGGGCAGCGAGACGCTCACCCCGTGCGCGGCCAGGAACTCGCCCCACGGCCGGAGCGACTGGGGCGTGCCGGTGAACCCATGGCACAGCAGCACCCCGACCTGTCCCGCTTCGTGGTGGTAGGACTCCGCACCTGGCATGAGCGGCATAACAGCTCCTCCGTGCTGTTTCATTCCGGCAATTTGATCCCGGAACGGCCCGATCGTCGCACGTTCTAGGGTGTTTGTGCGAGAGGTGGTGTAGGAGCATCCCCCGCGGGATGGGAAGATGACTCTGGTCACCGACAATGCGCTGAGGAAGAGGTGCCGGGGTGTTCTACTGGGTGGTCAAGGCCATCTTGGGGCCGATCCTCCACCTTGTCTTCAGGCCGTGGACCGAAGGCGCGGAAAACGTGCCCAGGCAGGGGCCCGCGATCCTGGCCGGCAACCACCTGTCGTTCGCCGACCATTTCTTCGGGCCGCTGCAGATCCGCCGCAAGGTCATCTCCCTGGGCAAGGCCGACTACTTCACCGGGCGTGGTGTGAAGGGTTTCTTCACCCGCCTGTTCTTCAGCGGCGTCGGCACCGTGCCGATCGACCGCTCGGGAGGCAAGGCCAGCGAGGCGGCGCTGCGCACCGGGCTGCGCATCCTGCGCGAGGGCCACGTCCTCGGCATCTATCCCGAGGGCACCCGCTCGCCCGACGGCCGCCTCTACAAGGGCAAGACCGGCGTGGCCCGGCTCGCCCTGGAGTCGCGGGTGCCGGTCATCCCGTGGGCCATGATCAACACGTACGAGATGATGCCGCCGGGTCGGCCGCTGCCCAAGCTCGGCATCCGGCCGGGCGTCAGGTTCGGCAAGCCGCTCGACTTCTCCCGCTATTACGGGATGGAGGATGATCGGCTGGTGTTGCGCGCGGTGACCGACGAGATCATGTACGCGCTGATGGAGCTGTCGGAGCAGGAATACGTCGACAAGTACGCCGCCAGCGCCCGTGTCGAGATGGAGCGCGCCGCGCGCGCGGCCGCCGGGAAGAGCTAGTGTCACTGCGTGACGGTGTGCTAACCTAGAGTTAGCATGGGTGGTGGTGCACCTTTCTCCGCTCATGGGTCAGCGGCGTGCCTGCGTGCACACCGAAGCCACGTCACGTCTCAGTGGGACGACCGTAAGGCACGTTCCGTCTTCCGCATGGCGGTCGTCATCGTATGCAGCTCCTCGCGACTGAGCCGGTCGATCAGATAGGCGCGCACCACCTCGACGTGGCCGGGCGCCACCCGTTCCAGGCAGCGCATGCCGGCGTCGGTGAGCACCGCCAGCACTCCGCGCTCGTCCGAAGGGCAGTGCGCCCGCTCCACCAGGCCCGCCTTCTCCAGCTGGGTGATCTGATACGTCAGCGCGCTCTTCGACGCCACGACGTCTCTGGCCAGCTCCGTCATGCGCATCTGGCGGTCCGGGGCGGCCGAGAGCCGCACCAGGATTTCATACTGCGGGTGCGTCAACCCCGCCGCGGCCTTGAGCTGCTCCTCGATGCGGCGCTCCAGCAGGTGAAAAGTGGACACGAAGGCATGCCACGCCGCCATCTCCGTCGCGTCCAGCCATCGGGGGTCCATCACCGCCTCAGTGTAGGCGCAGGCCACGACAACCCCGCGGACAGGTCGCTGACTCGGTGGCCTGACTTCTTGTTCGGATTTGAACATCACGGCTAGAGTTGTCGTTCAAAACTGAACGACAATCAGGGAGGTCGCATGATCGAGCAGGCGCGCCCCATCGTCCTGTTGCTCTCGAGGATCGCCATCGGCGTGATCTTCATCGTGCACGGCTACCAGAAGTTCGCGACCATGGGCATCGCGGGCACCACCGAGTTCTTCGAGTCCGTCGGCATCCCGCTGGCCGGGGTGGCCGCGCCCGCCGTGGCCACGCTGGAGGTCGTGGGCGGGCTCGCGCTGATCGCCGGCGCCGCGCTGCCGATCGTGGGCTCGCTGCTGGCGCTCAACATGATCGGCGCGATCGTGTTCGTGCACGGCGCGAACGGCTTCGGCGCCGGCGAAGGCGGCTACGAGTTCGTCCTGGCGCTGGCCGCGGCCAGCCTGGCCGTCGGCTTCAGCGGTGGCGGCGCGTTCGCGCTCGACCGCGTGCTCGGCCGCCGCGGCGGCGCCGCGACGGTGACCGCCTAGCACCGCCGCAGGGCTCAGGACAGGTGCGCGCGGATCTGCCGGATGTGCTCGGGAGTCGTCCGGCAGCAACCTCCGATCAGCGACGCGCCCGCCCGCTGCCACTCCTTGGCGGCCTGGCCGTACTCCACCGGGTCGGCCAGGCCCACCCAGCGGCGGCCGGCCGGATCCCACGACTCACCCGAATTGGGATAGACCACGATGGGCAGGGCACCCGACAGACAGGAGATCAGGCCGGGGATGTGGCGCGGCGCGGTGCAGTTGACGCCGACGGCCACCGCCTGCGAACGCCCCGCGAACAACGCGGCGGCCTCCCGGATCGGCGTCCCGTCATTGAGATGCTCGCCGTCCCGGCAGGAGAAGCTGACCCACGCCTTGACCTCCGGCGTGTGGCCCAGCAGCCGGGCCAGCGCCCGCGCCTCGGGGAACGACGGAATGGTCTCGCAGGCCAGCAGGTCGGCCCCCGCCTCCGCGAGCACCTCCCAGCGCGGCAGGTGCCAGGCGAACAGGCCGTCCTCGTCGAGGTCGTAGTCGCCGGTGTACTCGGCGCCGTTGGCCAGGTAGGCGCCGTAGGGGCCGACCGACGCCGCCACCAGCCCGCCGCCCGCCTCGTCACGCGCCTGGCCGGCCAGCTCGACCGACAACCTGAGCAGCCGCTCCGCCTCCGCCACGTCGAGCCCGCGCCGGACGAAACCCGGGATCGTGGCCTGGTAGCCGGCGGTCGTCGCCACATCGGCGCCCGCCGCGAAATAGGAGGCGTGGGCCCGCCGGATCAGCTCCGGCTCCTCCAGCAGCAGCCGCGCCGACCACAGCTCGTCGCGCAGATCCGCGCCGAGCCGTTCGAGCTGGGTGGACAGGCCGCCGTCCAGGACAAGTGTCGTCACCTCTTCAGGGTATGAGCACCCGGACGGCCCCGGTGCGCGCTGATGATCCACCTTGACCGGCCGCGACCGCCGTGCACCCCTGCCGCCGTGCACCGGGCCTCTGTGCACCGGGCCTCTGTGCACCGGGCCTCTGTGCACCGGGCCTCTGTGCACCGGGCCTCTGTGTATCGGGCCTCTGTGTATCGGGCCTCTGTGAAGAAGTCCTCCGTTTACAGGTCATTCGTCCACCCGGGCCTCCGTGTGCCCGGGTGGACGGTGCTCAGGCCGGGTGGGGG
>NZ_JAAAHR010000006.1:0-109962 GCF_009908215.1 Nonomuraea sp. K271
CGGCGGCGCCGGGCGCGGGGGCGGGCGGCGCCGTCCCGCAGGCGGCCAGCAGGGCCGCGGTGGCGATCAGCACGGGAACGGATGTCCTGAGGGTCACGATGTGCCTTTCTGTTTCGGGGGATCAGCGGCCGTTGAGGCCGTCGACGATGGCTTTCGTGTTGCTGCGGACCATGTCGAGGTAGGTGGCGGCGCCGGGCGTCCTGCTCAGCGACTCCGAGAACAGGGGCACGACCTCGACCCGTACGCCGGCCTCGGAGGCGAGCGCCCGCGCGAGCCGGTCGGGCTGGGAGGAGTCGGCGAAGATCGCTTTCACCTTCGTGCGCTGGACGGTCCGCTTCAGCGCGTGCAGGTCGGAGGCGCTCGGGGAGGCCAGGGTCGTACCGCTGGGAATCACCGCGCCGACGACCTCGAAGCCGTAGCGCTGCGCGAAATAGCCGAAGACGTGGTGGTTGGTGACGAGCTTGCGGGCGGCGGGCGGGACGGTCGCGACCTGCTCCGCCACCCAGTCGTCGAGTTGTTCGACCCGCTCGCGGTAGGCGCCGGCGGCGGCCCGCACGGCGGCCGGGTCGGCGCCGTCCACGTGCGTGACCACCTGCTCGGCGATCAGGTCGACGGCGTCGGCCATGCGCCGCGGATCGGTCCAGAAGTGGGGGTCGAGCTGGCCGTCGCCGGCGAGGCGCAGCGGATCGAGACCCTCGGCCACGGCCAGCGTGGGCACGCCGGCGTCCGCGGCGGCCCGTACGTTGCGCAGGACACCCTCCTCCAGGCCGAGCCCGTTGTGGACCACCAGGTCGGCGCGTTCGATCAGCGCGGCCTCCTGGGCGGAGACGCCGAACGAGTGCGGGTCGGAGTCGGGCTTCATCAGCACGGTCACCTCGGCCTGCCCGCCCGCGACGGCGCGGGTGACGTCGCCCAGGATGTTGGTGGTGACGACGATCCGGGGCCCGCGCGCGTCCTGGCCGGAGCATCCGGTCAACGCCGCCAGCACGACGGCCACCATCGCGCAGCACGCCCTCATCGCCCTCATCGTCCGGTCTCCGTCATGTGCGCGGGCGCGAAGCCGGGTTCGAACGTGCGGGCACGCCTGAGGCCGTCGTTGTAGTCGATCTCGTGCACGGTGCCGCCCGCGGGGTCGTTGACGTACGCGCGTGCGGTGTCGACCTCGATGGTCGGCGCCCCGGTCAGCGGCGTGCGGAGCAGTTCGGTCCTGGCCCGCTCCTCGCCGGAGCCGGGTTCGTACGCGTGCAGCACCCCCTCCCTGGTCAGGACCAGCACCGGCATCCCGTCCCCAGCGGCGTTGACCGCCACGGCGGGCCCGGTCGTCAGCCGCCGCCACGTCCTGGCGGTGACGTCGAGCACCCAGACGCCCGCGTCGCCGGCCTTCGCCGCGAGGATCGTGCTGCCGGGCCGGTGCCGGAACTCCCTGGCCCGCCGGTCCGCGGACGGCACGCGGGGGTAGGGGATCCGTACGCTGTCGAACCTGCCGTCCTCCTCGGTGACGAGCAGGGCGCCATGGGCGCAGCCGAGGACGGCGCCGCGCCGGGTCACGGCCGCGCCCGCCGCGTCCTCGCACTCGCCGACGACCCGGCCGGGCTCGCCGTCCCGCGTCATGATCCGCACCTCGCCGCCCGCGGCCGCGACCACGTGCTCCGCGTACGGCACCGCCACCGCGGCCGTGAACCTGGCCGTCTCGGCCGGCTCGCCCTTCTCCATGCGGGCGCGGTCGAGCAGCCTGACCGTGCCGTCCGATGAGCGCACGGCGGTCACCGTGGCGTCGCCGTGGATGGTGTACGGGGGCCGCCCGCGCAGGGCGCCGAGGCCGCGGGCCGCCGCACGGTAGTAGTGCACGTGGTCGCCGTGGTCGACGGTCCACGCGCCGGTGTCGACCACGCGGAGCGCCCCCGTGGCGGTGGTGAGGTAGGCGAAGCGGCCGTCGCCGGTGACGTTCTCGACCTGCTCGATGTCGGCGACCGGCGACACCTTGCCGGTGAGCAGGTCGAGCACGTGTACGGCCCCCGCCCGGTCGCCGGCGAGCAGCAGCCGGGACTGCGGCTCCGGCATCTCCTCCGCGCCCGCGACGTAGCCGTGCGGGGTGGGAGTGGGCTCGTGCGGCCGCGGTTGCCGCGCGCATCCGGTCAACAGGACCAGCCCGGCGAGGGCCGCGGCGAGCGGGGCCCTCACGACGCGGCCTCCGTACGGGCCGCGAGCCGCTGTCTGAGCAGGCCGACCACGGCCGAGACGAAGAACAGCCCCACGGCGACGGCGGCGATGGTGGCGCCCGCCGCCGTGGCCGCGTGCCACGAGACGACGAGCCCGGTCACGGTCGAGACGATCCCGAGCAGCGCCGCACCGAGCATGATCGTGACAATGGACCGCGCCCACAGCGCCGCGGCGGCGGCCGGCGCGATGAGCAGCCCGAAGACCAGCAGCGTGCCCACGATGTGGAACGAGGCGACGATGGCGACCGTGACCAGCCCGGTCAGCAGCACCTGAGCCGCACGCGGCCGCAGGCCCAGCGTGTGGGCTTTGCGCGGATCGAACGCGAGCGCGACGAACGCCCGGTGGCCGAGCGCCGCCACCGCGACGGTGAGCGCCAGCGCGGCGCCCAGGCCCGCCAGGTCGTCCCCGCCGACGGCCAGCACGTCACCGAACAGGAACGCGGTCAGGTCGACGGCGAACGACCGGGAGTGGGAGACGACGATCACGCCGAGCGCCAGCATGCCGGCGAACAGCAGGCCGATGGCGGTGTCCTGGGACAGCCGCGGCGACCTGCCGAGCACGCTCACGCCCAGCGCCATCCCGGCGGCGCTGAGCAGGGCGCCGACGAGCACGTTCACCCCGGCCAGCGAGGCGAGCGCCACGCCGAGGAGCATCCCGTGGGACATCGCGTCGCCGAGGAAGGCCATGCCACGTAGCACGACCCATGTCCCGGCGACCGCGCAGATGAGGGAGACCAGGATGCCCGCCCAGAGCGCCTGCCGGACAAATGACACCTGGAAGGGATCAAACAACCATTCCATGGGCAACCACTCTACAATGAAAACCGTTGTCGTTCTCAAGTGGAGGTCACCATGATGCATGGCGTCGCTATCCATGACGTCGTGGCCGGATACGGCCGCAGGGTCGTGCTGAAGGGAATTTCGGCCGGACTGCCCGAGTCGGCGGTGACGGCCGTCGTCGGCCCGAACGGCTCGGGCAAATCCACGCTGCTCGGCGTGCTGGCCGGCGTCGTCGAACCCGCCGGCGGCCGGGTCGAACGCGAGGGGCGCCGCCCTGGATACGTCTTTCAGCGCAGCGCGGCGCCCGACGCCCTGCCACTCACGGTCCGCGACACGGTGGCGATGGGCCGCTGGGCGCTACGCGGGCCGTGGCGGCGGCTGACGGCGGCCGACCGGGCGGTGGTCGACGCCTGCATGTCCCGCCTGGGCATCCTCGACCTGGCCGGGCGGCAACTCGGCGCGCTGTCGGGCGGGCAGCGCCAACGTGCGCTCGTCGCCCAGGGGCTCGCCCAGGAGCCGGGGCTGCTCCTGCTCGACGAGCCCGCGACGGGGCTCGACGTGGAGGCCGCCCGGCTCATCGGCGCCGTGATCGACGAGGAGAGCGCGGCCGGCGTCACGGTGGTTCACGTCACCCACGACCTGGCCGCAGCCATGGCGGCCGGCCACTGTCTCCTGCTCGACGGTGGCCGGCTGGTCGCGCAGGGCCCGCCCGGTGAGGTCCTGACGCCGCAGGCGCTGCGCGGGGTGTTCGGCGGCCGTCCACAGCCGGTGAACCTGCGGGACCGCTGACGGAGGCTCCTCGCGGGACGGTCAGACCTCCTCGGCCAGACCGAGATACATCACGCCGGGGTTTGCGGGGTTGAAGGCGATCGCGGTGACCCGGTCGTAGGCGTTGTGCCGGGTGGCGACGCGGTCGCGCCACGAGTCGTACCGGTAGATGTCGGTGCCGAGCGAGGACCACCCGGTTCCCCACACGAAATAGAGCACGCCCGGGTCCCTCGGGTGGGCGGCGAGCAGCGGCCCGTTGGGGATCGTGATGCCGTCGCCCTGGTCCACGACGGGGATGAAGCGGCGGCCGCCGTCCCACGAGCGGTAGATGTGCCGGCCGCCGGACGGCGCTCCCGCCTCCAACTCGGCGAGGTCGAGCCCCATCACGTACACGACGTTCGGCGAGGCGGGCGAGATCGCGGCGCTGAACACGTTGACCTTCGTACCGGTCGCGCTCAGCCCCCTCGACGTCGTCCAGGTGCGCCCGCCGTTGAAGGTGACGCGGGCGGAGCCCGACGCGCCCAGCACCACGTGGTTGAGGTTGTGCGGGTCGAACACCGCCGTGTAGACGCTGCGCAGGTCGTCCTTCTCCCAGGCGGGCACGCCGACGGACCGCCACGTGCGCCCGCCGTCGCGCGATTCGTGCAACTGCCCGCCGGTGTCGGCCACCCGCAGGCGGTCGCCGTGGCGGCGGTCGGCGCCGAGCCCGGCCAGCCTGGCGGCCGGCGAGGTGAGCGGCGTGACCCCGTCGGGCGTGGCCAGCGAGAGGTGGCCCGCGCGGTCCCACGCGTACGCCCGGTCGCCGCGGGCCGCGCTCAGCTCGACGTTCGAGCCGGGCACCTCGCCCACCGGCTCCCACGTGCAGCCGGCGTCCGACGATCGCGACAGCCGGTTGCCGGCCAGGGAGAGCAGGGTGTCAGGGCGGTCGAGGGTGACCAGGCCGCGGGTGTAGACGACCGGTTCCAGCTTGTTGCTGGTCGGGGTGAGGGTCCTGCCCTCGTCCCGCGTGTACGTCACCGTCCCGTCGCCGGTGACCGTCTCGCAGGAGGGCTGGTGCCAGCGGCCGAAACCGTCGGCCGACGCGGGCGCCGCGGACGACATGACCGCGAGCGCGGCCGTCAACCCGATGGCGAGAGCCTTCTTCAAAGCTGCCTCCCTGGCAGGCATGGGTGCGGAACGGCGAAAGGTGCATGTCCGTCCTACCGGGCGCGGATCGTCGAGGCCAGCTCAACGATTGGCAGCTTTGCGACATTTCATGAATATGACATGCTTAAGGATCGTGGACCCGCATGACAACGCGCTGTCGGCCGTCGGTGTCGACGCCGCGGACGAGCAAATATACCGCGACCTGCTGCGCCGGCCCCGCGCGACCCTGCACGAGCTGGCCGCGCACACCGGGCGCACCACAGTGGCGCTGCGCCGCGCGTTCGCCCGGCTCGAGGCGCTGGGTCTGGTCAGCCGCATGGCGGGACGCCCGGTGCGGTTCCTCGCGACGCGGCCGGACGTGGCGGTGTCCGCCCTCATCTCGCGCAGGGAGGAAGGGCTGGCGCAGGCGCGGCTGGCGGCCCTGGCCATGCTCGCCGAGACCCCGCGTACGGAGAACAACTCACCCGAGGAGCTCGTCGAGGTCGTCCAGGGCCGGGCGGCCGTGGTCCAGCGGTTCACGCAGCTGCAGCAGGCGGCGACCGAGGAGGTCCTGGTGCTGGACCGGCCGCCGTACGCGCAGGACCCCGGCGAGCAGAACGTCGCCGAGTTGGAGCGCCTCGCGCACGGCGTGGTGGTCCGCGGCATCTACGACGCCTCCGCCCTGGAGATCCCCGGCAAGCTGCGCCTCGCCCAGGAGTCGGTGGCCGCCGGCGAGCAGGCCAGGGTCAGCCCCGAGGTGCCGATGAAGCTGGCCGTCGCCGATCGCCGGACCGCGATCCTGCCGCTGAGCACCGACGAGTCCTCCCACGCCGACAGCGCGGTCATCGTGCACTCCTCGACACTGCTCGACGCGCTGGTCGCCCTGTTCGAGGTGCTGTGGAGGTCGGCGCTGCCCCTGCCGGCCCGTCCGCACGACGCCGGGGAAACGGCGGACCTTCCTGACCCCGAACTGTTCACGCTGCTGGCCGCGGGGCTCAAGGACGAGGCCGTGGCCCGCCAGCTCGGGGTGAGCCTGCGTACGGTGCACCGGCGGGTCAGCGAGATGATGGAGCGGCTCGGCGCGCGCACCCGGTTCCAGGCGGGGCTGCTCGCCGCCCGGCGCGGCTGGTGGGGCGAGGACACGTAGGGGCGCGGCCGGCTCCGGATCGCGGCGCTCAGACCGTGCTCAGACCATGACGGTGAGCGCCGCCTTGACCGCCTCTTCGTGCCAGCCCGTGGCGCCGATGCCGGCGAAGACGTCGGCGGCCTGCCGGAAGCAGCCCATGCTCTCCTCGCCCCCGATGTGCCCGAGCGAGAGCAGGACGCGGCCCTCGATCATCCTGTCACCCACCTGCCGGGCGATCCGCAACGCCCGGTGCAGGTCATCGGCGGCGGCCGGATCCCCGCAGTCGTGCCGCGCCTCGCCCAGCGCGTGCAGCGAGTACGCCTGGCCCACGACGTCGTGCAGGCCGATCGCGATGGCCAGCGCCTGCTCGCCGTCCCTGACGGCCTCGGCGTACAGGCCCTGGCGGCGGCGGACCTCCGCCCTGCGCTTGAGCAACTGGGCCTCGTTCACGCTGGGGATCTCGCCGATGGCCAGCGCCCGATCCAGCAACCGTGCGGCCTCCTCCAGCCGGTCCTCCAGCATGTGCACGTGCGACAGAAAGCCCAGGGCGTGCGCCAGGGCGGCGTTGTCGCCGAACTGCTCGAACATCTCGATGGCACGTTCGATCTCCGCCCTGCCCTTGTCGAGATCCCCCTGCATGAGATGCACGCTGCCGAGGTGACGGAGCACGATGGCCCGACTGGGCCCGTCGTCGAGCTGCTCGAAGAGGTCGAGCGCCTCGCACAGGAACCCGGCGGCCTGCGGGAGCCGCCGCAGGACGAGACTGAGCGAGCCGACGGAGTACAACATGGCGGCCTGGCCGGGCAGGTGGGAGGCGGCCCGGCAGGCTTCGAGGGCCCTGGTCGCGCACGCCTGCCAGTCCGCGAAATAGGCGCGGGACTCGAAGAGGTGCACGTAGCTGGCCACGAGGTCGCGGCTCAGATCGGCGAGCCCCAGATCCGCGCACTGTGACACCGCGGCGACGAGCGTGAGCCGCTCGCTCTCCAGCCACGCCGGCGGGTCGCTCAGCAACGCCGCCCAGGTCGCCTCGTCGGGCAGCCAGCGTGGCGCGTCACCGGTCGGGACCCAGGGGTACCGGGTGCCGTAGCGGATCTCGCGCGCCCGCTCCGCCAGGCCGAGCAGCCCGCTGAACGCGCGGCACAGCGCGGCCGACACGGCGTCGCGCGGTCCCTCGGCCTCGGCCTGCTCGCGGGCGAACAGCCGGATCAGATCATGGAACCGGTAACGCGGCTGGCCGGCCCCGTCGCTCCCGAGCGGTTGCAACAACTGCGCGTCCACCAGCTGTTCGAGCAACTGCTCCGACTCCTGGACCGACGTGTCCAGCAGCGCCGCCGCCAGCCAGGGCGCGAACCCGGACGGGGCGTCCACCATCGCGAGCCAGCGGAAGGCCAGAGCGGCGCGCGCCGACAACTCCCGGCAGGACAGCTCGATGCTCGCCCTGACCTCGAAGTCGCCGCGGCTGAGATGGTCCAGTCGGTTGTGCTCGCAGGCCAGCCGCTCACCCATCTCGGCCAGCGACCACTGCGGCCGCGCCGTCAGCTTCGCCGCCGCGATGCGCAGCGGCAGCGGCGACCTGTCGCACAACTCCGCCAGCCGGGTCGCCGCGCTCTGCTCGGCCGACACCCGCTCGGTCCCCACCACCCGTTCGAGCAGTTCGACCGACTCCTCCTCGGTGAGGACGTCCAACGGCACCTGCAGCGCGCCGTGACTCACGGTCAGCCCCTCCAACCGGCGCCGCGAGGTGACCACCACGCAGCAGCCGGGCGTACCGGGCAGCAGCGGGCGTACCTGCGCGGCCGACGCCGCGTTGTCCAGCACGACCAGCACCCGCTTGCCGCTCACGGCGCTGCGGAACATCGCGGTCCGCTCCTCCAGCGCGGACGGGACATCCCGCCCCGGCACCCCGAGCGCGCGCAGGAACCGCTCCAGTACGGCCGACGGTTCCGCCGACCTCCGGTCGCGGTCGTAGCCGTGCAGGTTCGTGTACAGCTGACCGTCGGGGAACCGGCCGGCCACCTCATGGGCCCACCGCAGGACGAGCGAGGTCTTGCCCACGCCGGCGGCTCCGCTGATCACGGCCACCGGCAGGCCTTCCCCGCCCGTCCGCGTCAACCGGTCGAGCATCCGGAGTTGCGACGTACGGCCCACGAACGCGGACACGGCGGGTGGCAACTGCGCCGGCCGCACCATCAGCAGCGGAGCGGGCCGCCCGGCCGGCTTTGTACCGTTCGTGCCCGGAGGTGCGGCGGAGGAGGCGCGAACGGGCGTGCCGGCGTGTGCGGTGGTGACCGCGCTGGACGGCACGGTGGCCGGAACGGGCGGTGTGGTGGCCGGGCCAGGTGGCGCAGTAGACGGGCTGGGCGGAGTGGTGGGTGCGTGCCGGGGCGGGGTCTCGGCGACGGGCGGGCCGGCCAGGATCGCCTGCAGGAGGTCGCGCAGCGCCTGTCCGGGCTCCAGGCCGAGCTCGTCCAGCAGGAGCCTGCGCCCCTGCCGGTACGTCTCCAGCGCGTCGGCCTGCCTCCCCGAGCGCCACAGCGCCAGCATCAGCCGTTCGCGCAGCCCTTCGCGCAGCGGGTGCTCCTGCACCAGCACGGACAGCCGGGCCACGGCCTCGCGGGTACGGCTGCAGGCCAGCTCCGCGTCGGCCCACTCCTCGGCGATGTCGAGCCGGGCGTTCTCCAGGCCGCGCGCGGCGGCGGCGATCTCGGTGGTGTCGATCTCGGACAACACCGGCCCCCGCCACAGGTCGAGCGCCCGCGCCAGCGCGGCCGACGCCTCCTCGGGCCGTTCCGCGCGCCGGGCGGCGGTGGCCTGCTGCCGTGCCTCGTGCGCGTCCAGCCACACGCCGTCGGTGAGCAGGCGGTAGCCGACCCGCTCGGTGACGATCAGCTCCGTGTCGCGGCCGGCGGCCTTGACGGCCTTGCGCAGCGCGTGGATGTGGATCGCGATCTGGTTGCGTGCCGATCCCGGCAGTTGTTCTCCCCAGACCGCCGACACCAGCCGGTCGAGCGGCACGATGCGCCCGGCGTCGAGCAGCAGGGCGGCGAGCAGTGAGCGAGGCCGCGGGCCGCCCAGCCTGACCGGACGCCCCAGGCAGCTCGCCTCCAGCGGCCCGAGGATCCGGAACTCCATCGGTGTTGTCATGTCATCCCCGTCTTACCGTTCGATTGCCTGCTCCCCCTAGCGATCGGGCCCCTTGTCTGAATCGCTCCGATAGTGCGTGTAAAGCCCGTGCCCTTAGCCTTGCACCTCGGCCCCGTCCGCCGTACCCGTTACGTAACAGGGAGGCAGCGAAGCGCAGGACCGGCGGTGAGGTTTAGCGGGCCCCGCGATCAGGCAGGAGAAGGGCCCGTACGAACCCCTAGAGCAGGAGCTGACCGTGCACCATTTCACGATCGCGACCGTCGCCGAGGAGAGTGCCGACTTCCGCCGCGTGTTGTGGACGGGGGAGAAGAGCCAGCTGGTGATCATGACGATCCCGCCGGGCGGTGAGATCGGTGACGAGGTCCACGAGGGCATCGACCAGATCCTGACGTTCGTCTCAGGCGTGGGCGAGGCTCGGGTGGGCGGCGAGACGAGGGAGGTACGGCAGGGCGACCTGGTGGCCGTCCCCGCCGGGACCCGGCACAACTTCGTCAACACCGGTGTGAACCCGCTGGTCCTCTACACGGTGTACGGCCCGCCGGAGCACGCTGACGGGGCCGTGCACAGGACCAAGGAGGAGGCCGACCGGGCCGAGCACTCCGCCTGACCCGCGCCCCTGACCGGGCGAGGTGGTGGGGCGGTCACCCCGAGCTCCGCCGGAGTTCACGCAGTTCCCGCAGCTCGGCCCAGGCGTCCGCGGCCTTGGCGTCGCCGAGTTCGGTGAACATGTCGAACGCCTGCCGCCAGGCGACCTCGGCCGCCGCCGCGTCGTCGCCGGCGCGGTAGGCGAAGCCGAGGTTGAGCTGGGCCGCCGCCTCCCCTCGCGCGCTCCTGATCGAGCGGGCGATCGCGATGGCGTCCAGGTGGTGCCTGATGGCGCCGGCGTGGTCGCCGGAGGCGGCGTGGGCGCGGCCCAGGTTGGTCAGGTTGGTGGCCTGGACGAAGAGCGCTCCGCTGTCGCGGTTGATGTCGAGCGCCTGGCGCCAGCACTCGATCGCGGCGGCGTAGTCGCCCAGGCCGAAATGGGCCTCGCCGAGCGTGTCGAGGACGTGGGCCCGTCCGCGCTCGTATCCGGCCTCCGCGCCCAGGGCGAGGGCCTCCTCGCACCGCTTCTTGGCGGTGCGGTAGTCCTGCCGGTCGATGGACACCATGGCCAGGTTGCCCATCACCTTCGCCTCGCCGCGCCGGTCGCCGCACTCGCGGAACGCGCGTGTCGCCCGGCGGTAGCAGCGGCTTCCCTCCTCGTACAGCAGGAGCTCGACGCAGGTGTTCCCCATGGCGCTGAGCAGGTGGCCCGCCAGCCGGGGATCGCCGATCAGCGGTACGGCCCTCATGGCGGCTCTGTGGCTGTCGAGCAGCTCGTGGTAACGCTTGTAGTGGGCCAGGAAACTCTCCATCAGGTAGGCGATCTGGCACGCTTCGAGCGGGGCGTCGTTGGCGCACGCCCACGCGGGCAGCGCGGTGAGCGTCTGATGTTCCAGCTCGCACCAGTGCAGGGCGGTCGGCACGTCGGGGAAGCCGACGGGTTCCAGGGGGGCCTCCAGCTCGGCCGGTCGCACCATCGGGGCGCGCATGCGGTCGGGCGCGAAGGCGGTGTCGGCGGCGTACAGGCAGTGGATGAACCACGTGAGCAGCCGCGCGACCGCCGCCTGGCGGGCCGGGGGCGGGTCGAGGCGGCGGCTTTCGCTCTCGGCGTAGGCGCGCACCAGGTCGTGCACGTGGTAGCGGTCGCGGCCCTGCTGCTCGACGAGGTGGGTCGACACCAGCCGGTCGAGGTGGCGGCGCGTCAGCCGCGCGGGCAGCCCCGACAGGGCGCTCGCCGCCGCCAGGCCGAAGTCGACGCCGGGGTAGAGCCCGGCCACCGCGCGCAGCACCCAGTGGGTGTCCTGGTCGAGGTGCCGGCAGGACCAGGACAGCACCGTACGCAGGTCGGAGTAGGCGTCGTCGCCGCCGTGGAAGGATTCGAGTCGTTCGTGGTCGACGGCGATCTCGTCGGCGATCTCCGACAGCGGGATCTCCGGCTGCCTGGCGATGCGCTCGGCGATGATGCGCAGCGCGAGCGGCGAGTGGTCGCACAACCTGGCCAGCTCCCGCACGACGGAGTCCTCTCCGGTGATCGTGGCCCGGCCCGAGACGCCGCCGAGCAGCGCCACCGACTCCCTCAGGTCGAGCGGGGGCAGGCAGACGCGGACGGTGGCGTCCCTGGCGGCCAGGCTGCGCAGCTGGTCGCGGCTGGTGACCACGACGACGCAGCCGGCGGCGGGCAGCAGCGGGCGCACCTGTTCGCTGCTCAGAGCGTTGTCCAGCAGGACGAGCAGCCGGCGGTCGGCCGTACGGGTGCGGAACAGCGCCGAGGCGGCGGCCGGCTCTCCCGGGATCTCCTCGGCGGGCACGCCCAGCCCGCGCAGCAGCAGGTTGAGCGCGCTGAGCGGTTCCAGCGGGTCGAGTGTCCCGAAGCCTCTGAGGTTGAGGTAGAGCTGCCCGTCGGGGAACGTGTCCGCGACCGTCGTGCACCAGTGGACGGCCAGCGTGGTCTTGCCGATGCCCGCGCTGCCGACGATGAGCAGCACTTTGGGATCGGACTCCGCCGGTGATCCGTCGCCGGCGAGGACGTCGTCCAGGGTGTCCAGTTCCCTGCGCCGGCCGACGAAGTGCGCGGCTTTGGGCGGCAGTTGCCGCGGCACGGTCACCGCGGGAGGCGGCGCGTCCCCGGTGGAGGCGGCGGGCCGGCTCCGGCGGGCCGCCTCGCACAACCGCGCCTGCTCGCCCTCGCCGAGGCCCAGCGCCTCGGCGAGCAGGTGCACGGACGTGCCGCGCGGACGCTGCGGCGCGTCCAGCTCCAGGCGGCGGATGGTACGCACGTTCAGGCCCGTGCGCTCGGCCAGTTGCTCCTGGGTCAGCAGCGCGCGCTCGCGCCAGGCGCGCAGCAGCGTCCCGAAGGTCATGGAGGCCTCGCGCAGTCCCGTCGGCATCACCCCGTCTCCGGCCGGTCACGACCAAGGCGCGACATCGAGTCTCGCAGCTTCATGGCAAGTGTCCTTTTGCGATGCGTACAGGCACGTGAGGTACGACAGGTCGTGACGCTACCCAGCCCGGCTTGACGAGATGTTGACCCGCGGGGGAGGCCGGCGCCCGGGTTCGCGCCGCACCGTCGCCGCAGCTCAGGGCGGATGCGCGAGCTCCGGTGAACTAGCAGGCGGTCGGTTCGCGATCATCCGGTTCTGCCGCTCCGGTGCCGCTCCGGGCGGCGCAGCAACGACTTGAGACCCTCCGCCTCCGGCCTGCCCATCCCGCGGTACAAGCCGAACGCACCCCTCCAGTACGGCAGCGCCTCGTCGGCCCCGTCCCTGTCGCGGACGAGCGAGCCGATGAGCGACAGCATGTGCGCCTCGCCCAGGGCGTGCCCGGTCAGCCGGTACACCGCCAGCGCCTTGCCCGCGTCGTCGAGAGCCTGCCGCGCGTCGCCGAGCGCGTGCCCGGCGACTGCCATCGCGGCCCACGACCGCCCCTCCAGCAGCCGGAACCCGTCCGCCGACGCGGCGGCGAGCGCGGGGCGGGCCGCTTTCAGCGCGTCGGCGGGCCGCCCCGCGTCCTGGTAAGCCGCCGCGAGGCCGAGCCACGCGCTCACCCGCGGAGCCCGGAAGGCACTGTCGGCGGTCAGCTCCAGCGCATGCCCGCACAGGTCGAGCGCCTGCCGGTGGTCTCCCATCGCCAGCCGCACACCGGCCAGGGTGATGCACGTGTCGGCCTCCAGGGGGCGGTGCCCGATGGCGCAGGCCAGGCCGTAGGCGGCCACGGCGGCGTCCACGGCCGCGTCGAGGCGGCCCGCGTCGCGGTGCACGGCGGCAATGGTGCACAGGAAGTACGCCTGGTCGAACCGGTTCTGGCCGCGTTCGAGCAGGCCGAGCGCGGTGTCGAGGCGCTGCGAGGCCGGGTTCGACCGGCTCAGCTCGTGGTAGGTGATGCCGAGGTTGCCGAGCGCCTGGGCCTGCCCGAGCCGCGAGCCCAGCCTGCGGTACGCGGCCAGCGCACGCGACTGGTAGGTGGCCGCGGACCTGAGCCGGCCGAGGTGCCGCTGCACGACGCCGAGGTGCAGCAGGGCCGCCGCCTGCCCGGCGGGCCTGCCGGTCCGCTGGAACAACGCCAGCGCGTCGGTGAGCAGGTCGGCGCTGTCCTGCGGGGCGCCCAGCCACCAGCGCGCCAGGCCCAGCTCGTAGAGGATCTCCGCGGTCCCGTCGGACCATCCCGACCGGCGGGCCAGTTCGAGGGCCGTCGTGTAGTGCCGGACGGCCTGCGCGTACTGCTCGCCGGCCTGGTGCGCGGTGCCGAGGCCGAGATGGCAGGCCGCCTGGGCGCGCAGGTCGCCCGCGCCCGCGGCCGCCGCCAGCCCGCTGCGTACGGTCGTGCCCCAGCCGGGTGCCGGCCACCGGATCCAGAAATATCCCCGCAGGGTGTCGGCGAGCAGCCACGCCGCCGACCGTGGCCCGTGCGCGGCGGCGTACCGGACGGCGGCCACCAGGTTGTCCTGTTCCCGTTCCATCCAGGCCACCGCCTCGGCCTCGTCGGCGAACGTCGCGGCCGTGGCCGGACGCGGGCCGGTCGGCAGGCGTACCTTGCCGGGGTAGAGCAGGCCCGCGGCGGCGTCGGCGGTGTGCACGTACCAGTCCATGAGCCTGGCGAGGGCCGCGCCGGCGTCCTCGTCGAGGGGCTGCTCGCGGGCGTACAGGCGCAGCAGGTCGTGCAGGCCGTACCAGCCTGATCCGCGCTTCTCCACCAGGTGCGCGCTGACGAGGAGATGGAGCAGGCTCTCGGCCTGGTCGGACGGGAGGTCCGCGAGCGCGGCGGCGGCGTCGGCGCGTACGCCGGTGCCGGGCACGTGGCCCAGCAGCCGGAACAACCGGCGCGCGGCGGCGGGCAGGTCGCGGTAGGAGTGGTCGAAGGCGATCCTGACGCACGCCTGCGGATCGCCTGCCACGGCCAGGCCGGTGAGCAGGCCGGCGGAGGAGAGCCCGTCGAGGTAGCCGCCGATCGACTGCTCGGGGTGCTCGGCCAGGGTGGCCGCGGCGATCCGCAGGGCGAGCGGCAGCCGCCCGCACGCCTGCACGAGCCGGGCGGCGGCCGCGCTCTCGACGTCGTCACCGTCGCGGTCGAGCACGCGCGTCAGCAGCGCGAGGCCGTCCTCCTGGGTGAGCGGCTCCACGTCGAGCCGGCGCGCGCCGTGCGTGACGATCAGGCCGGTCAGGTGGTCACGGCTGGTCACCAGCACCAGGCTGCCGGTATGTCCGGGCAGCAGCGGGCGCACCTGCTCGGCGTCGCGGGCGTTGTCGAGCAACACCAGCAGGCGCCGGTCGTGCAGCAGCGTACGGTAGAGCGCGGCGGCCTCGTCCACCTCGATCGGCACCTGTTCGGGGGGCACCCCGAGCGCGCCGAGCACGCCCGCGAGCGCCTGGCCGGGCTCCAGCGGCGACGCCTGGTCGTAGCCGCGCAGGTTCACGTGCAGGTGCCCGTCGGGGAAGCGGCCGGCGATCCGGTGGGCCCAGTGCAGGGCCAACGCCGTCTTGCCCACCCCCGGCATTCCCGTGACGACCACGACGGGCTCGCCGGCTCGCAGCAGCCCGTCGAGGCAGGCCAGCTCCTTGGCGCGGCCGGCGAACCTGGCGGCGTCGGGCGGGAGCTGCGCGGGCTGCCACCACGAGGGGGCGCCGTGTTCCCGGCGCGGAACGGTGCCGTGCAGGACCCGGGCCTGCGCCTCCCGCAGCAGGTAGCCCGGCTCGATGCCGAGCTCGTCCACCAGCCGGGCGCGGATCTCGTCGAAGACGGCCAGCGCGGCCGCCTGCTGCCCGCCGCCGGACAGCGCGAGCATCAACTGGGCGTGCAGGCCCTCGTGCAGGGGCTCGGCGGCCGTTCCCGCGCGCAGCGAGTCCGCCGCGCGTGCGTACGCGCCCGTGCTCATGGCCAGCTCGGCGTGGGAGATGACCGTCTGCAGCCACCTCCCCTTGGCGGCGACCGCGGCGGGATGGTGGTGCAGCGCGGTCGGCAGGTCGGCCAGCGGCCGCCCGCCCCAGCACGACAGGGCCTCGTCGAGCAGGTCGAGCGCGTCGGCGCCGTCGGCCTGGCCCGCCTGTCGTACCAGGTCGTCGAAGCGGACCAGGTCGAGCCGGACGTTGTCGGCCGACAGCCGGTAGCCGTCGCGCACGCCGATGAGGACCTTCGCCGCCGACGGCCGGGGCAGGCCCGGCTCCATGAGCCTGCGCAGGCGGGCGACGTGCGTGTGGATGAGCCGCCGGCCGGACGCCGGCGGGTCGGGCCCCCACAACACCTCGGCGATCTCGTCGTAGCCCACCGTCGTGCCCGGCTGCAACGCCAGAAGCCCCAGCAGGGAACGTTGTTTCGCCGACCCCGGCGCCAGCCACCTGCCGCCGACCCGGATCCGGAACCGGCTCAGCACCTCCAGCTCCACGGGCTCTCCGGCCCTCGGCGGCTCCAGCCCCACCGCGCCGGCCAGCCGCCGGGCGGACGCCGGTTGCGGGCTGGCCCGGCCCAGCTCGATGTCGCGGATCGCGCGGACGCTGACGCCGGCCCGCCGGGCGAGCTCCGCCTGCGTCAGCCCGGCTCGTGTCCTGGCGTCGCGCAGTACCGCCCCGAACGTCGCGATGGTCGCCGCTTCCAGGAGAGGATCTCCTTCAGCCTCGGTTTTCCTCCAGCTTCATGCATGGAACGGGGACAAGGCCAGGCTCACGACCGGACGTACACCGGACATTTCCGGGGAGCTAACGGGGAGCGTCGAGAGCGAACGGGATGTTCCGCCACGGGCTGCCGGAATCCTGGGTGAGGATGCGGTGCGGGGTGAGCGCGGACTCGTACATGTGGCCGAACGCCTCCTCGTCGAAGCGCAGCACCCGCCCCAGGATGTAACCGGCGGAGAACGACTCCCACGTCCCGTACACCTGCCGGGTCAGCTCGCCGGCCTTGATCACCACCTGCTCCACTTCGTACGGCTCCGCGAACCTGGCGCTGAGTCCCCAGCGGGCGAAGTTGACCGCGCGGCCGAAGTCGTAGCCGAGGGCCGAGGTCACGTACCCGTCGGGCGGCAGGATGCCGTCGGCGCGGAAGCGGTCCTCGTAGCGTGCGATCCGGCCGATCAGCTGCATCATGGCGTCGATGCCGGGAGGGCCCATGCCCTTCTGGGCCAGCACGCTCGCCGCCGCCTGCTGCCACATCGACGGGTCGCGCTGCGAGCCGGGGTACTGGCGGGCCAGGTCGTCTCTCACCTGGAGCAGGAACTCCGGCTCGATCGGGCTGTTGCGGCCCTCCAGGAGGGCGGTGACCTGCGTCTGCCAGCCGGCCCTGCCGGTGACGCCCCAGGACTCGCGCAGAGTCTCAACGTCGCCCTCGTAGTGGCTGTAGACGTCGCCGACCTCGTTCCAGATCACCCCGTTGTGCACGGAGAGGTGCCCGCCGCAGGCCAGCCCGTGGGCGAGCGGCCCGTGCAGGGGACCGGTGTACCTGGTGAGCAGCTGGTCGGCGTCGTGCCCGCGCTTCGGGACACTCTTCCTGAGCGACTTCCAGTGCCGGCGCTTGCGCTTGGCGTCGGGGAAGTACGTCCCTGACGGGCTTCCCGGGTTGACCAGCATCCCCTGCAGCTCGCCGCCCCACCATTCCTCGGGCGGGAAGGGCAGCGTGACCTCGCAGGCGACGGCGTCGTGCCGCCTTGGGGGCAGCTCGCCCCGGGTGTAGACGACCAGGCACTCCTTGCCCTCGGGGCCCTGCTCGGGCAGCCAGTTGATCACCAGCTTGCGGTTGTCGACCCGGTCCTTGGGCTTGTAGGAGAACGTGTCGACGCCGAGCAGGACGCTGACGTAGGCGTCCCAGTCGCCGCGCGACTTGGCCTCGAACAAGGCCCGTTCGACATCGGTCGGCGCCACCCAGGTCGCCCCCTGGCCCGCCGGGTTATTGATCGGCATTCCCATGCGGGCAAACATTAGTGAATGAAAGCCACCCAAACGGTGGAAATCACAGGTCGTTGCCCGCGTACGACAGGGTGAAGCTCTTGTTGACCAGCGGAAAGTCCGGCACGATCGCCCCCTTGAGCGCGAGCGGCAGCGCCGGCCAGTCGAAGAGCGACGGATCGACGTCCAAGGCGCCGAGCATGTCGCGAACCGACCGGGGCCCCTCCTGAAGGAGCTCCAGCACCCGGATGCGTACGGGGTGCCCGAGCGTACGTTGTGTAAGCCCGCATGGTGCGCATGCGGGCTGAAGGTCGTGCGGGAGGGGCCTGGAGCGCCGGGGTGTCAGGGCTTGCGGCCGACACCGCCGTAGAGCCACTTCGTGGCCCGCGGGGCCGGGTCGGAGGGGTCGGGATGCCAGCCGTCGATGGTCACCAGGCCCGGCTCGACCAGGTCGAAGCCGTCGAAGAAGCGGGCGATCTCCTCGCGCCCGCGGAAGAAGATCGGCGTCGGCGTCGTGGCGTAGACGGCCTCGATCTGCGCGACCGCCTCCGGCGGGTGGTTCTCGGTGGTGACGTGGGTGGCCGTGAGGTGGCTGCCCGACGGCAGGGCGTCAAGCAGCTGGCGCATGATCGGGCCGCGTTCGTCCAGTGTGAGGAAGTGCACCATGGCGATCATGAGTACGCCGACCGGCTCGCTGAAGTCGATCTGCTTGACCGTTTCGGGATGCCCGAGCACGTCGGCGGGCCGCCGCATGTCCGCCGCGGCCACGCTGGTGTTGTCGTCGGTCGCCAGGAGCGCGCGGCCGTGCTGCAGCACCACCGGGTCGTTGTCGACGTAGACCACGCGCGCGTCGGGGGTGATCTCCTGGGCGATCTGGTGAGTGTTGCCCACGGTCGGCAGGCCCGAGCCGATGTCGATGAACTGCCGGACGCCCTGGCGGGCCATGTAGCGCACGGCGCGGCGCAGGAACGCGCGGTTCTCCTGGGCAAGCTGGCGGATCTCCGGCATGGCCTTCTCGACCTGGCGCACGGCCTCCCGGTCGACCTCGAAGTTGTCCTTCCCTCCGAGGTAGTAGTCGTACATGCGGGCGACGCTCGGCCTGGTGACGTCGATGCCCGACGCGCCGTTAGGCTTCCGCTCCACCATTTCCCCGACCTCCACGATAGATCATTTATTACTCAAGTTAGCGCAGTCGGGTAGTGCGGGGAGTAAAGAAAGCCGCAATCGACACCGAAACCGCCAAACACCCCGGACGGTGCGATCGTTCACCGGCGGACACACGCGCCGCACGCAGGCGCCGCTACCACGATGTCCCGGCTCCCGGCTGGGCGCATCCGCGACCTCATGCGCAGCGCCGCCCGCGGGCGATAGTTTCGCTCGTGTGTCACGCCCGAACGGATTCTGGCTGGGCAACCTGAAGCCCCCGGTCGCGGCTCCACTCCCTGAGGGGTGGCAGCCGTGGCCTTTGTGCCAGTTCATCCTGAAACTACACAGCAGATGCGATCTAAGCTGCGATTACTGTTATGTCTATGAAATGGCCGACCAGAGCTGGAAATCCCAGCCGCGACGGGCGTCCAGGAGCGTCATCGCGCACACGGCCTCCCGGATCGCCGAGCACGCTCACGCGCACCGGATGCCCTCCGTCCACCTGATCCTGCACGGCGGGGAGCCACTCCTCGCCGGCCCCGGCCACATCGCCCACACCGTCCGGACCGTCAGGCAGGCGCTGGGCCCCGATGTCCGCCTCGATGTCAGCCTGCAGACCAACGCCATGCGCCTGGACGAGGAGTTCCTGCGGCTGTTCGACGAGCTCGGCGTCCGCGTGGGCGTCAGCCTCGACGGCGACGCCGCGGGCCACGACCGGCACCGGCGGCGCGCCGACGGCCGCGGCAGCCACGCCACGGTCACCGCCGCGCTCGGCCTGCTCGGCGGCCGCTACCGTCACCTGTTCGGCGGCCTGCTCTGCACCGTCGACGCGCGCAACGACCCCATCGCGACCTACGAGGCGCTGCTGGAGTCCCGGCCGCCCAGGATCGACTTCCTGCTGCCGCACGGCAACTGGGCGGAGCCGCCGCCCGGACTGGGTGACGGCGGCACGCCGTACGCCGACTGGCTCATCCCGATCTTCGACCGCTGGTACGCCGCGCCGCGACGCGAGACGGAGGTCCGGATCTTCGACGACATCCTGCGGCTGCTCATGGGCGGCTCGTCGTCGAGCGAGGCCGTCGGCCTGAGCCCCGCGAGGATGGTGGTCATCGAGGCCGACGGCGCCATCCAGCAGTCCGACACGCTGAAGTCGGCCTACCCGGGCGCGCCCGCCACCGGCTTCCACGTCGCCCGCGACACCTTCGACGCCGTCCTGCGGCATCCGGCCGTCATGGCCCGCCAGCTCGGCCGCGACTCCCTCGCGACCGCCTGCCAGGACTGCCCCATCGTGCCGGTCTGCGGCGGCGGCCTCTACGCGCACCGCTACGACCCCGGGAGCGGGTTCGTCAACCCGTCGGTTTACTGCCGGGACCTGTTCCGCCTCATCACTCACATCCGCGGCGTGCTGGAGCGCGACGTCGCCGCACTTCTGGAAGGCCGCCGATGAGTCTCAAGCATCACGTCATCCCGGAGGAGCACTTCCTGGCGCTGGCAGCGGGCGCGGGCGGCGCCGAGGCGGCTCATCTGCTGGCGCGCGCCCAGTACAGCAAACATGTGCTGCTCGTGCACGGAGTGGCCACCGCCGCGCGCACCGCGGGACACCCCGAGGCCGGCCCGGCCGCGCGGGCGTACGCGCTGCTCAGTCGGGCGCAGCAGCGCCACAAGGACGCGGCGGACGCCGTCCTCCGCCACCCTGCCGTGGGCGCATGGGCCTGGCGCACCTACCACGCTATCTCCAGGTCGGTGGACGGCCATTCCCCTGCCCGGCTCGCGGCGGTCGCGGCCGCCGCTGCCGTACGGGCGGGCATGGACTTCTCGATCGAGGTGCCTGTCGAGGACGGCGGCGCCATGCTGCCCTCGCTCGGTCGCGCCCTGTGCGCCGGCCCGACCGCGCTGGTCCGGCGGGCGGGCGGCCCTGTGGAGGTGGTCTCGGCCGGCGAGACGGTCAGGATCCCCGGTGACCCGCACGACGACGGGCCCGGCTGGGAGGCGCTGCGCACCCTGTCGACGATGTCGGGCGGGCGGCCCGTCACCCTCTGCGTGGACGACCTCGACCCCTACCGGATGCCGGGAGCCCGCCTGGCCGCGCAGCGGTTGTCCGGTGAGGAGCTCGACGTCTGGCGTGCCGCCCTGCGCGGCGCCTGGGAACTGCTGGTCGACCACCACTGGACCGTCGCCGCCGAGGTCTGCGCCGTCACGCGCGTGCTGACGCCCCTGACCGACGTACCCGGCGACCAGATCAGCGGCAGCTCCCGCGAGGCGTTCGGCTGCGTCGCGCTGTCCACGCCGCCCGACGCGACGACGCTCGCGCTCACGTTCGCCCACGAGGTCCAGCACGGGAAGTTGTCGGCGCTGCTCGACGTCGTCCCGTTGCTGCGCCCGTCAGGCGACAACCGCTACTACGCGCCGTGGCGTGACGATCCGCGCCCGCTGGGCGGGCTGTTCCAGGGGGCCTACGCCTATGTCGGCGTCAGCGGCTTCTGGCGCAGGCAGCGGCTGCTTGAGCACGGCGAGGCGGCGCTGGCCGCGAACGCCGAGTTCTACCGCTGGCGCGAGGCCGCGGAGGGCGCCACCCGTGAGATCGCCGCGAGCGGTTACCTCACCCCGCGCGGGGAGCGCTTCGTCGCCGGGATGGCCGCGACCCTGGCGGCGTGGCGCGACGAGGAGGTCTCCGACGCGGCCATCGAGAAGGCCCGCAGGGACGCGTCCGCCCACCGGGAGGAGTGGCGGCGCCGCAACGGTCTCACGCCGCCGACTCCAGACGGTGTGACAGTTCCTGGATGAACGCGCGGGCGTCGCCCCACCAGACGGAGGCGCGCATGTTGAGCCGGGCGATCCTGGCGAGGTGATATTCCCTGGCGGCCTCGTCCATCCCGCCGGGATCGGGGTCGTGCAGGACGACGATGTTCCTCCTGGAAGGCGAGACGCCCGCCAGGAGGGACATCAGCATCCCGTACGACGCCGACCGCGGGTTGTGGCCCAGCATCAGGAACGGGTACGTGACCAGCGCCCCCAGGATGTCGGCCGACCACTTCCCGTACTCCACGCGCAGGCACCTGACACGGTCGTGCTCCGACAACACCAGCGAGCCCGGCACGTCGTACGCCCCCGCCAGATGGCACACCAGCGGTCGTTCGGGAGTGGGGGCGACCACCGGCTCGGCGACGGAGAGCTCCGGCCGCCACGGCGGCACCTTCACCACGGGTTCCCTGCCCGCCCGGAGCAGCGCCTTCGTGAGCCGGCCGTGGTAGGCGGTGGTCAGGTAGGAGGTGGCCGGGATCTCCGCCAGGAACGCGTAGGGGTCCTCCTCGTCGTCGGGCTGCTCCCATTCGTCGCGCAGGGCGGCCAGCAGTTCCTCGGCCATGGCCGCCCGGTCCGGCAGCGTCACCGCGTAGTCGAGCACGGACTCGAAGTCCCAGGCGTCCGGGAACGGATAGCCGAGCCGGCCGGCCCACTCCCAGCTCAGTGCCCGCACCCTGGCGGCCGTGCGCCGCGAGATGCCGGCCCCGACGACCGGGGTGCAGTCGCCCGTGGTCACCTGGTAGATCAGCCGGGTCCAGTCGTCGCCCTCCATGGTCCTGGCCATGAGCAGGCTGCGCCGCACGGGCGGGACGGGCGCGGGTTCGGGGGCGACCTCGCCCGCCGCCGGGGGTGAGGCCGCGAGCTCGGCGCCGGCGTACCGTTCCGCGCTCTCGACGTCGCCGATCACCTGGAAGTACCGGACGAGCTTGGCCACGAACGCCCGCACGTCGCGGTCGGCGCAGCCGGCCAGGGACGACGCCTCCGCATGGCCGGCCAGTTCGGCGTAGCGGGCAAGTCCCGCGCGGTTCTCCGGATCCCCGCAGTCGGACCCGGCCAGCAGCAGGTGCACGTCGTGCCGGACGCGCTCGCTCTCCGCGTCGGACAACCGCTTCCTGATCGTCGTCTGGAGCAGGCGGTGCACCTGGACGGTGCCCTGGCTCGCCAGCCGCATGAACCCGTACTGGGTGAGCATCCTGATCGCGGTGTCGGCCAGCACCGGGTCCTGGAACACGCCGACCGTGTCGCCCGCCAGCGGCAGGCTCCCCTGAAGCAGCAGGTGGCGCGAGATCGACTCCGGCCGCAGGAAGGCGCAGCGCTGGAGCAGGTGGAGCGCCTCCGGGTGGGTCTGCCCGAGCGTCTCGAAGCCGAGGGCCCACGCCGAGGCGAGCCCGCGCCCGTAGTCGACCGGCGGGAGCTCGTCGAGCACCCGTCCGGGCTGCTCGCGCAACCGCGCGATGTAGGCGTCGGGAGTCAGGCCGGAGCTCTTCATGTAGCTGCCCGCCTGTACGATGCCGAGCGGCAGGTCGCCGAGTTCCTCGGCCACCCGGGCCGCCTCCTCGGCGGAAATTCCGGGGACGCGCCAGGTGAGCAGTTCGACGCTGTCCTCGCGCTTGAACACCCCGACCTCGATGGGCACGGCCACTTCGTCCCAGGCGGGGTCATGCGAGGTGATGAGCACGTGCCCCGGCCCGTCGTGCGGCAGGAACGCGCCGAGGGTGTCGGGATGCCCGGCGTTGTCGAAGACGAGCAGCCACGGCGCGCAGCCGGGATCCTCCCGCAGCAGCTTCAGCGTCTCTGCCACGATCTCCGCCTCGCCGACGCCGTGGACGAGCTGTTTGCCCAGCGTGGCCAGGTCGGTCCTGATCTGCGTCGGCGGCTCGGCCCTGATCCAGAAGACGATCGAATATCGCGACGCGTGCCGGTGGATGTACTCCGAGGCCAGCTGGGTCTTGCCGTGGCCGCTCGGCCCCAGCAGGCACACCGGCCAGGCGGTCTGAGCCGCCATCTTGGACTCCAGCTCCGCCATCAGCTCATGGCGGCCGGAGAAGTGGCCCCTGGCCGGCGGCCTGCCGCCCATGATCCGCGGCCGGGAGTCCTCCGCGTCGTCCTGAGACGGCTCGGGCGTCTGGCTGACGGCCGCCGACAGGGCCTTGTGGCGCCTGAGCCAGGTGTCGAGGAACTCCGCCTCGTCGGGGGCGAGCTCCACCCCGTGCCGGCGGCCGTACGTGAGGCAGGCGCGGACGTACGCGTCGACCAGCGGCCACGCCGGCGGGCGGCGGCGCTCGCCCTCCAGAAGGCCGTGTACGGTGCTGGACGGCAGCTTCGCGGGGTTCAGCCGTTGCAGTTCGCGATAGGGCGGGGTGCCGACGTCGGCGCGCAACTCGCTCAGGGCGGCGATGAACGCCTGGAGTGGGTCGTCGCCGTCGGCGCTCATCGGCGGCTGCCTTTCCGCTGCGCGGACGTGAGGTCCCGAATTGTCCGGGGCGCGTCCGTGGTCATCCGCTTTTTCACGCTATTCGGCCGATCCGGTGTGCCAGGTCGTCCAGACCTTTCCGGCATCGACCCGGTCCGTTGCGGGACATCGTGCCGCTCGCCTGTCCTGGTCACAGGACGCCACACAAGGAGGCACGATGCGGTACGAGATCGTCCTGGTCATCTTCGCGGCCCCTTTTCTGCTGGGCGCACTGCGGTTCTGCATCCTGTTCATGGGGCTGCGGCTGACGCTCCGCAGAGCGCGCCGGGCGGATCGGCCACGGCTCTATCACGACTTCGTCTCGGCGATGAGAACGGAGCCGGGTCAGATGGGCGGCGGATCGAAATCCCCGTCCATTCTCGAACGCTCGACCAGCGCGAGGCGGGCGTCGGGGTGATCGAGGCCCATCGTGGCGGCGTAACCCTGCCTGGCCTCCTCCAGCAGTGACTCGGCCTCCTCCACGTAGCCGGACCCCAGGATGTCGAGGGCGTGGTTGGTCATGCACGCGAGCAGCAGCGGATAACCGTCGGCGAAGAGCCTGCGCAGCCGTTCGAGCGTGTCGTGGCCGAGTCGCCTGGCGTCCTCGAGGTCGCCCGCCGCCGAAAGGTCGCTGGCGAGGTTGAGCGCGCACGTGAGGGTGTAGTGGTGGTCGCGGCCGAGCCTGCGGTCGAGCCCCGCCAGCGCCGCCTCGTTGGTGGCCCTGGCCGCCCCGGCGTCGCCGCGCAGCCGCTGGAGGATGCCCAGGTTGGTGGCGCAGCCGTAGACGTAGGGGTGGTCGTGGCCGTAGAGGGACTCGTACCTCGTCACCGCCTGCAGCGCGATGTCGTAGGCGGCGTCGACGTCGCCCACCGTGCGCAGTGCGTTGGACAGGTTGCTGGCGGCGGCGACGGTGTCGGGGTGGTGGTCGCCCATGATGCGCTGCAGGCGGGCGTGCACGTCCTTGGCCAGTTCGAGCGAGGCGTCCAGGTCTCCCGCGCGGCGCTTGGCGATCGACAGGTCACGGGCGGTGCGCAGGGTCCACAGGTGCTCGGCGTCGAGCTCGTTCACGCCGTACGCGTAGGCCTCCTCGCCGAGGGCCACCGCCTCCAGGGCGTTGCCGTCGAGCCGGACCGCTCGTGCCAGGCCGTTCCAGGCGTTGAGCACGTCGGCCTCGCCGATCTTCTCCTTGCTCCGGCTCTGCTTCCTGTGCACGTGGTCGTACAGCGCCCTGGCCCCGGCGTAGTCGCTGTTGAGGCCGTAGTCGACGGCGAGGTTGTTCATGATCTGCAGGGTCGCCACGGCGTCCTCGCCGAACACGTGCGCGTGCTGGGCGCGCAGGCGTTCGTCGAGCTCCCGCGCCGACGACCAGTCGCCGACCGCCCGCAGGTCGGCCGCGAAACCGCTGCTGAGCACGAGTGTCTCGGGATTCTCCTGGCCGAGCGTCGCGGTCATCTTCGCCAGCGTGGCGCTGTCGAGGTCGTACGCCGCGCGGTATTCGCCGAGCTCGCGGATGATGGCGCCGAGATGGCGCTGGGCGATCAGCACGTCGGGGTGGTCGGGCCCCGACACGGCGGTCCACCTCTCGACGAACTGCTCGGCGAAGGTGCGGGCCGACTGGTAGTTGCCGGACCGGTAGAGGTAGTAGACCACGCCGCGCACCAGGGCCCGCACGCTCGCGTCGAGGCAGTCGGCGACCTGAGAGGGCAGGATGTGCGCGATGAGCTCGTTGTAACGCGGCCAGTTGGCCCGGTCGTCGGGGTTGTCGGGCGCGGCCCCGGCCAGCAGGAGGTGCACCTCGTGCCGGTAGCGGTGCCGGTCGTCCTCGTCGAGTTCGTCGCGCAGCAGGGCCTGGACCAGCCGGTGCACCTGGATGGTGCGGGCCTGGGAGTCGATGGTCGCCAGGGCGAACCTGCCGAGCTCCCTGATCGCCCGGGTGAGCAGGATCGTGTCGCTGAAGATGCCGCTCAGCCTGGCGTCGGACGTCTGGTGCCCGGCCAGGCGGAACACGTCGCGCGGGATCGGCTCGGGACCGAAGAAGGCGCAGATGCGCAGCACGTCGACGGCCTCGGGCAGCTTGCTGCGCAGTTGCGCGACCGACAGCGCCCATGCGGCGGTCATCGGCATCGGATATTCGGACGGTTTGCTCTCCGACAGCAGTGCGCTCGTCTGTTCCTTCAGCAGCCGCAGGTAGTCCTCGACCGAGATGCCGGTTTCGACGTGCAGGGCGCCCGCCTGCTCCAGCGCGAGCGGAAGGTCGCCGAGCTCCTCGGCGAGCAGGTCGGCGTCGGAGCCGGACAGCGACGCGCGCCTGGACAGGAACTCCACGCTCTCGTCCCGCGTGAAGACGTCGACGGCGACGGTGTCGACGATGCCCTGCCAGCGATGGTTGCGGGAGGTGATGATGACCTGCCCGGGGCCCTGCGGGATGAGGTCGCTGATTTCTTCGGGCTGGTCGGCGTTGTCGAAGACGAGCAGCCAGCGATCGAACGGCTCGCCGCGCCGCAGCGCGTCGAGCACGGCCTCGGCCGCGTCTTCCGCGCCGCTCCTGGTGGCGGCCTGCAGTCCGAGGTACGGGGCCAGGCCGGCGAGCGAGGACTTGACGAGGACCGGCTGGTCGGCGGGAATCCACCAGACGACGTCATAGTCCGATTTGTACCTATGTGCGTATTCCACCGCCAACTGGGTCTTTCCCACGCCGCCGAGGCCGTGCAGGGCGTGCGGCACCACGGCGGTCACCTCGGTGGACAGGCCCGCGTGCAGTCGTTCGAGCAGAACCGACCGGCCGGTGAAGTTGACGTTGCGGGAGGGAACCTTGCCCCAGACTTCTGGTGCTCGCCCCGGTCTGACCGGCTCCGACTGCGAACCTGTCACGTCATCGCCTCCGTTGCCCGATATCCGGCGACATTAGCTTAAAGCTTTTCCAGCCGCCGAAACATAACGTCAAGGGCATCTCATTGCACCGACCGGTCGGTACTTGCCGTAAACTCAAGCGTGCTGCTCTGTGTACCGGGAAAGCGTCGTAGGGGTTCGAATGAGTGACGAATCGGCCGAAACTGGGCTGGTCGACGTGGGCGGCCTGACACTCGCCGACCTCGACGGCCTGAACGAGTCGGCCCTGAGCCACGCGCTGCGCGCGTTGCTGCAGGCGGGCGAAGACGCGATGGGCCCGATCGCCGGGTTCAGCCAGAGCATCGACGGGGTCGCAAGCGGTAGTTGACAATAGGGTCGCACCTCACTCCACGCCGCCACCGACGTGCCAGGAGAAGGCGATCCGATGAAGGACTCCGACTGGGCCCGGCTGATCGACCAGCTCCGCACCGGTGACTGCACGCCGTTCATCGGCTCGGGAGCCGGCGAGGGCACCCTCCTGACGAACGCCGAGCTGAGCCGCACGTGGGCGGCCCGCTACGACTATCCGTTCGCCGACGACGCAGACCTGGCCCGGGTGATGCAGTACGCCCGCAACCTGCTCGGCGACGCCGCCACGCTGAAGCAGCGGCTCGGCCGCGAGCTCGCCGCGATGGGCCCACCCGACTTCACGGCCCCAGGTGAAATTCACGCCGGCATCGCCCGGTTTCCCATTCCGGTGTTCCTGACCACCAATTACGACGACTTTCTTTCCCGGGCGCTGCGTGGCTCGGGAAAGAAGCCCAGCGCGGCGATATGCCCATGGCACGAGGGCGTGCCGTACGACCGGGATTTGTTCGAGCGCGGCGCGGGAATGCGCCCGGACCCCAGCCGGCCGGTCGTCTACCATCTCCACGGCAGCACGCGCGTCCCGTCGTCCATCGTGCTGACCGAGGACGACCACATCGAGTTCCTGGTGCACATGACGACCGCGCGGGCACAGAACAACCGGCACGTCATCCCCCCGATCATCCTCGACGCGCTGGCGAACAGGCCCCTGCTCCTTCTCGGCTACTCCCTTCACGAATGGACCTTCCGGGTGCTGTTCCACGGCCTCATCCGGCGCTACCCGGCCATCGGCCGCCGGCGCCACGTCAGCGTCCAGCTCGCGCCGCTGGGCGAGGACGTGAAGCCGGGAGCGGAGTTACGCGCCAAGTCCTATCTCGACCGATATTTCGACGGCTGGGAGGTCTCCGTCTTCTGGGGCACCCCCCGCCAGTTCTGCCAGGAACTGGAGCAGCGGATGGGGCCGCTCTCGTGACCGGCGGCCACGAGAGCGAGCCGTACGTCGGGCTGCGCTCCTACACGAGCGAGGACCACGAACGGTTCTTCGGCCGCGACCAGACGGCCTACGCGATCTCCGTGTTGTGGCAGTCGCACCGGCTGACGATGTTGCACGGCCCCTCGGGCGTCGGCAAGACGTCCGTGCTGGAGGCAGGGGTGCTGCACGAGCTGACGGCCCAGCGCGTGGACGTGCTGCCGATCGGCCGGCTGTCGCACGGATCCGCCTTCCCGATGGCAGCGCTCTCCGAACGTAACCCGTTCACCGTGGCGCTGCTGTCGTCGTGGTCGCCCGGCGAGTCGCTGACGCGGCTGTCGGGGCTCACCGTCCGTCAGTTCCTGCGGCGCCGCGGTCCCCGCACCGACAAGTACGGTGACCCCGTCCCCATCCTCGCGGCCATCGACCAGGCGGAGGAGCTGTTCTTCGACTTCCCGCACCGCCAGGCCTTCCGCGACCCGTTCATCGCCCAGCTGGCCGACGCCCTCGACGACAACCAGGACCTGCGCCTGCTCCTGTCGATCAAGGAGGACTACCTCGCCAGGCTCATGGCCCACAGGGAGCGGCTGAGCGGCGGGGGCAACGCCGCGGAGTTCGCCCTGGCGCCGCTGACCGAGGAGGAGGCGCTCGTCGCGGTCCGCCGGCCGCTCGTGCGAACGGGGCGCTCCTACGCGCCGCGGGCCGCCGAGGTGCTGGTCAGGGAGTTGCGCACGGTCAGATTGCAGGGCGTGAACGGCACGACGTCGTACGAGGTCGACACCGTGGAGCCGGTCACGCTGCAGATCGTCTGCTCCTCGTTGTGGCGCTCGTGCCCTGAGGACCTGCGCATCATCACCCCCGAGTACGTGGAGCGGCACGCCGACGTCGACCGTTCGCTGGGCGACTTCCTCGACCGGGCTCTCGCCGAGACCGCGCACGACCACGACATCTCCGTCGACGAGCTGACCACGTGGTTGCGGGAGACGTTCATCACGGAGCTCGGCACCCGCGGGACCGCGTACGAGGGCGAGACCCAGACCGCGGGCATGCCGAACACGGTGGTGAAGGCCCTGGTCGACCGGCACGTGCTCAGGGTGGAGGTGCGCTCGGGCTCGCGCTGGTGCGAGCTGCAGCACGACGGGCTGGTCCAGCCGGTCCAGCGGGCGCGCGGCGGCTCGACGGCCGGACCGGGGGAGGGCCAGGCGGCCGTCAGCGCCGCCGAGTACCTGCGCGTGGCGGAGCAGGTACTGGCGGACGGCGACCTCACCCTGGCGGAGACGCACGCCACGAAGGCCAAGTTGACGTGCGGGCAGGACGAGCCGCGCACACGGGCGGAGATCGAGTCCTTCCTCGGCAACCTGGCCTACGAGCGAGGCGACTGGGCCGCCGCCGAGTCCTGTTACAAGCAGGCCAGCCAGGTGTACGAGCGGCTGGGTGACACGGCGGCGGTGGGCCGGCTGCTCGCGGCGGCGGGCCGGGTGATCCTCTACCAGGGCCGCGCGTACGAGGCCGTCGACGAGCTGCAGTCGGCGGTGGGGCGGGTGCCGAACGACCTGACGGTGCGCGTGGAGCTGGCGATGACCGTGTGGCACGCGGGCGACCCGAGGGCCGCGCTGCCCATCCTCCACGGCGTGCTCGCCGCCGACGGTGACACGCCCGTGGCGTTGCAGGCGAGGGGTGAGATCCTGGCCGACCTCGGCAGGCCCGTTCAGGCGCTGCGCGATCTCGACCGGGTGCGGCAGCCGGAGGAGCCGGCCACCATCGCGGCCAGGGCCCTGGCGCTGGCCGAGCTGGACCGGGCCGAGGAGGCCGCCGCCGAGCTGGAGGTGGCGCTGGTCGCGGGGCGTGACCAGGGGCTGGTGGCCTACCTGTGCGCGCGGGCGCTGAGGCGGATGGGGGACAGGGAACGTGCCGCGCGGGCGGCCCGGGACGCGGGCAGGCCGCCGCTCACGGCATACCAGCGGCAGGTGCTGGCGGACCTGTGGTAGGCGGTCGGGCAAGTCAGGGGCCCGCAGGTCAGGGGAGCGTGACGTAGTCGTCGAGGAAGTCGCGGGCCGAGGGGGTGTCCAGGCGGTAGTCGTAGTTGGTGCCCGTGCATGCGTCGTCGGCCCCGCTGATCGAGGTGGCGACGAGCAGGTGCGACTCGGAGCCGCCCAGGAAGTTGGGGCCGCCGGAGTCGCCGAAGCACGTGCTGCCGTCGCTCTCCGACTGCAGCGACAGATCGAGCCACCGGCGTGAGAGGTCCTTGAAGGAGATGGCGGCCTGGTGGCGGGTGTCCGGGTAGTTGAAACGGGTTTCGCGCTTCTTCCTGGTGGGGTTCAGTGAGCCGTAGCCGACCGGGGTGAAGGACGCCTTCTGCAGGTCGCCCTCGGCTTCCAGCCGATCGAGCATTCCCTCGCTGGGGAGCCGGGCGGGCTTGATGCCCGGGATGCGTTCGTCGAACAGCACCACGGCCATGTCGTGCAGCGCCGACTCGTCCTTGAACCGGGGGTCCGGCACGTAACGCCCGGTGTAGTACGTGCTCCCCGGACGGTAGCGGTCGGCGAAGGTGACCCGGACGGTCTTCTGGCCGGGCTCCGCGCAGTGGGCGGCGGTGAGGAAGACGGTGGGCGAGATGAGCGTGCCGGTGCAGTAGGCCCATGAACCGTCGGGGTGCGCCTTCTTCGCGATGAGCGCGCCCACCTCGGGGTGTGCGTTTCCGTCGGCGACGCCGTTGGTGATGGCCGCTGCCGGCGCTGAGGGGCTCATGATCAATGCAGCGAAAATCATGACAAACAGGACGAAACGCATTAAAAAAGTATAAACGCCCCTGTCCGGTACATGAAGATGAGCGGAAAAGATCTACGCACGCCGTTTCCGGCCCGGATCCGGAGCGGATCCAGGCCGGGAAGGCCGTCAAAGCGCGTTGGTGTTCTGGGCGGCGCGGTAGACGGCCATCGCCTCGTTCCCGAAGAACGGGCCGAACATGAAGTCCGGCGCGAAGTTGTACTTGAAGCTGTTGACGGAATTCAGCCAGCCCTCCCCCGTGGACTCGTCGAACCCCTGGAACCACGGGCCGCCGCTGGCCCCGCCGGTCATGTTGCAGCGCAGCCCGAGGTCCCGCGTCTGCACGGTGTCGTCGAACGAACGTCCGCTGCAGTAGATCAGCTCCGAGCCGTCGAACGGCTCCGCGGCCGGGTAGCCGAAGGAGAACATCTGCCGGATCCTCGGCTGGTTGAACGCCACCCCTTGCCCGCCGACGACGTCGGTCAGCGTCCGGTTCTGCAGCGGCGCCACCACGGCGGCGCCGACGTCGAAGTTGATGTCCTCGCGGGCGTTCCACTGCTGGGTCGTCAGCAACCTGCTGGCCACCCAGGTGCCGAACGGCCGCTGCCCGTCGTCGAACGCCGGCACGAACGCCCAGTTGCGGTGGAACTGGCCGTTCAGCTTCACGCAGTGCCCCGCGGTCATCACCACGCTCTCGTTCGTGCTGGTCACCGCCGTGCCTGAGCAGGAGGAGTTCTGGCCGTCGGCGGTGGTGAAGAAGACCCGGCCCGTGGTGCGCACCACGGCGCCGCCGTCGGTCCACTGCAGGCCGGGGCTGTTGGGCACCGCGGCCTGCCGTTCGACGGCCGAGGTGGCGGTGACCGACCACGGGGCGCCGCGGGACGGGGTGGTGGAGGAACCACGCGTGGTCCACGAGCCGCGGGTGCGGGTGGTGGTGCCGCGCGCCGACCACGGGTTGCCCAGGGAAGGCTGTTCCGACCGGGCGGTGCGCCGGGGCGCGGGCGACGACAGCGGCTGCGCCGCCAGCATGCGCTTCCGGGTCCAGTACTGCGAGACGGTCCTGCGTTCCGACCACGAGTCCGTGGCCGACCATCTGACGGGCCCGTCGCGGTCAGGGCCGCTCCTGGCGCCGGCCTGCGCGGCCCCCGCGGGCGCCAGGACGCCGGCCACGAGCGCGGCGGCGGAGAGCAGGGCGACTCTGCGGTGCATTACGTACCTCCCGATAACCGGAATCTGCCGATTGGAGGTACGCATGGCGACATCAATGTCGCTCAAGGCATACGAAGATTGATATGACGGCAATACACCGAGGCATGACCGGAAGACCCAGCGTCACCGCTGGGGCGTGCTCGTGAGGCTAGCGCCGGTGCTCGGCCAGCAACCGTCCGTTGTGCCGGATCTGGACCGCCTCGTACGGGCAGAGCTGCCGCGTCAGGTACGTCCTGGCGATCGCGTCTGCGTCGGCCCGGTTCACGCCCCAGCCGACCGTGCTCCAGCGCGTGCGGCCGTCGTCTCCTGTGGTGTCCAGGACGACGATCTCGAAGAGTTGTCCGGTGGCCGGAGGCGTGCAGGCGGTGTGCCCGCGGAATTCCTCGCGTGGACGATGCGGGACGGTCACGCCACTCCTTTCTGCCGGTACGGGGCCGGCGAGCGCTCTCAGGGCCGGGCGAGAACGGGCATGCCCTGGGCCTTAGGGCGTAAACATGGCAAGGGAATTGGCTTGCCTCGGTAACGGGTGATTCGTGATGAATGTCCGGGGTAGGAGCACGGGCGGCTGACCAGCATCGCGCCGCCCAGGACGATGCGCAGGAACGTTCCCCCCGGCAGGACGAGGGAGAGCGATGTGATGAGGTTCACGCCCGGCGACCAGCGGCCGGCCCGGTAGCCGGCCATGAGCCTGTCGGACTGGGAGCGCAGGGCCCTGGCCGAGTTGGAGCAGGAGCTCCGCCGGGAGGACCCTCCGTTCGCGCACCGTATCGACGAACTCAACGCGGCCCCCTGCGGCCAGGGCCCCCAGCGCTTCGCCTGCCAGGTGTCCCCGTACGAGGTCGTGTGCGTGTTCCTCACCGTGGTCGTGCTGACCGGGTTGTGCGTGCTGGTCATCCTCACCGCCGGCCAACGGCAGGCGCCGCCGCCGTCCCAGGTCGTGCGGGCGCCGAGCACGGCCACCGGCCCGCCCGCGGCGCCGCCGAGCGTGCCCCCAAGCGGGCCCCCAAGCGGGCCCCCAAGCGGGCCCCCAAGCGGGCCCCCAAGCGGGCAGAGCGGGGCGCCGCTGCCCGCCGCCACCCCCTGAACGCCGTGCGCGGCTCAGGACGGCTCAGGGGAAGGAGTGGCCGACGTGGTGGGCATGGGGGCTCCGGCGGAGGAGGACGCCGAGGGTCCCGCCGCCGGAGGGCTCTTGGCCGGCCGGTCCATGGTGACGTACGCCAGCACCCCGGTCGTGACGGACGCCACCGCCACGACGGCGGCCGTCGCGTACGCGATCCTGCGTCTCAGCCGCCTGGCGCGCTCCCGTCGCCTGGCCTCCTCGCGCCGCATGGCGGCACGCCTGCGCTTCGCCTTCCGCTGTGACATGTGCACTCCCGAGAACTCTTTCGGGCGTCACCCTAGAAAGCAGCGCGTAACGTCGGCCTAAGATCGTCGGCTCCGGCCGGAGCCTCAGGCGGGCTGGTAGTCGCGCATGTAGCGGGCCACCTTGGCGGTGTAGTCACGCCACTGCGGCGGCACGCCCTTCGCCTCCTTCAGCGGGTTGACGCCGCTGCGGTAGAGGGCGGCCAGCTTCAGCGCGGGATCGCCGGGAAGTTTCGTGACCTGGGGGCCCAGACGGCACATGAACCGCCCTATGGAGACGATCGACAGCTCGGGGCTGAACGGCGGCGAGGGCTTGGGACGCTGGAGGCCGCCCGGCTGCCAGTGCCACAACACTTCGGGGGTCCACCTGGCGATGCCGTACTCGTCGTTGGCCTTGTCGGAGAGGTCGGGGTCGTAGCCGGACTCAGCCTTCAGCATCGCGGCGATCAGGGCCGGGCTCAGGCCCGGCAGCTCGCAGTACGTGCCGGCTTGCACGATCAGCTCGCGGTATTCGTCGGGGATGTCGGAGTCGGCGCGCAGGTAAGCGGCGGTCCAGACGTTCGTGGGCGGCGGGGGTGTCGTCGTGCCGGTCCCGGGCGGCCGATCCACGGGCGGTGACGAGGTCAGCGCCATGGCCGTCGCTGCCGCGGCGGCCACGACGACGACTCCGCTGCCGGCGACGATCACCGTACGTAGCCCTGGGCGACGGCGCGGCTCGGACGGCGAGGTTCCGTCCTCGTCCGGCTCCTCGGGCGGCGGAACGCGCGCGTCGTCATGCGGAGCGGGCGGGGGAGCGGCCTCCGGGACGATGGACGACGTCAGGGCCGCGGCGAACGCGGCGGCGTCGGGCCAGCGGGCCTCCCTGCCGGGCTCGATCGCCCGCATCACCGCGACGTCGACCACCTCCGGCACCTCGGGGTTCAGCGCGCTCGGCGGCACGCGGTGCTCGGGCTTGCCGGGCACCTTCCCGGTGAACATGTGGTACGCCAGCGCGCCGAGCCCGTGCACGTCGGCGCGGGCGTCCGGCGCCCCGTCGAAGTAGAGCTGCTCGGGCGCCTGGTAGCCGGGTGAGCCCGCGGGCAGCGTCAGCCCGCTCAAATGGTCGGTCGAGCGCGCGATGCCGAGGTCGGCCACCATCACCCGCTCGCCGCCCTCGGGACGGGAGCAGAACAACACGTTCGACGGCTTCAGATCGCGGTGGACGACCCCGATGCTGTGGAGCACGGCCACACCCTGGCAGATGTCGCGCATCAGGCCGAGCGCTTCCTCCACGGGGAGCGGGCGGCTGGCCAGGCGCTCGGCCAGGGTGCCGCGGTCGGCGTACGTCATCACGAAGTAGGGCCGGCCGTCGTCGAGTTCGCCGATGTCGAAGACCTGCACCAGCAGGTGGGAGTCGGCCCTGCGCAGCAGGCGGGCCTCCTGGAGGAAGCGCTCGCGCACGTCGGTCTTGCGGGCCCAGTTGTCCGCCAGGATCTTGACGGCCACCGGCGAGCGCAACTCGTCGTCGTGGGCCAGATGCACGGAGGCGAAGCCCCCGACGCCGATGATCTGCTCGATCCGGTAGCGGCCTGCGTGGGATGGAGCCGTCATTCGGCTCATCATGGCCGATGAGTACGGGGTTCGTCCACGTTCCCTCGCAGCTACCAGGTTTACTCGCTCGCCAGGTGGAGCCCAGGATCGGGTTGCAACACCGAAACGGGGAGGAAACCACCGTGATGATTCGACGCGCCGCGATCGCGGGGGCCTTCGCCCTGGGCCTCCTGGCCGCCGTCGCACCCGCCGCGCAGGCTGCCGGAGACGGACAGCCTTGCGGCAAGGCGTACAGGCACGGCACCTACAAGGTGCACAACTGCCCTGACTGGTCGCCGAGCGGGAGCATCCCGGTCTACAAGTCGCCGAGGAAGGGCACGATCGTCGGGTACATCAACCCCTCGGGCAACGACTGGTACCTGTGCGAGAAGGTCGGCGCCCGCCACACCCTGGGCCGCTACCAGAACTTCTGGTGGGCGGCCACCATGGCCGACAACAACAAGTGGGGCTACGTGAACGAGGTCTACTTCCGCGGGGGCGGGAACAACGAACCCGACGCCGGCCTGCACACCTGCAGCGGGCCGGGCGGCAAGCAGCTCCCTCAGTGACCTCGACACCCCACTCCGAACGCGAGTAAGGTCCCCCCGATGCACAGCACGATCCTGATCCAGATGGCGGCCACGCCGACTGACGACCGCCCCTACTCCCTGGAGCTCGCACCAGGTGAGCAGGCGTTCTTCGGCCGCGGCACCCCCGGCTCGCCGGTGGACATCGTGCTGGGCGACCCCGCGGTCTCCCGCCGCGCCGGCAAGATCGTCGCGGTGGGGGACTACTGGCTGCTGTCCAACCTCAGCACGTCGAAGACGTACGTCGTGGAGAACCCCGAGGGCGGCGGGGAGTTCGTGAAGGTGCAGCCGGGGCGCGTCGGGGCGCCGATCTCGTTCGAGTTCTCCCGGGTGAGCCTGCCCGCGGTCGACGGCACGGTGTCGTTCCTCGTGTTCGCGCCGCAGCACGTGCACGTGCCGCCGGGAGGCGCCGACGGCGGCGCGGCCACCCAGGTCGCCTACCCCCTCGACCAGAACGCCAAATACTTCCGCATCCTCGTGGCGCTGTGCGAGCCGCGCCTGCGCGACCCGTCCACCTCGCGCATCCCGACCATCCCCGAGATCGCCGAGCGGCTCCCCGACCTGGGCCTGAGCCGCACCGCCGTCGGCTTTCACATCGGCTATCTCGCGGAGAAGAAACTGCACGTCAAGAGCCCGCAGGGCAGCGACGGAAAGGCCGACTGGCAGCGCCACGCGCTGGTGTCGCTGGCGCTGAGGTTCGACCTCGTGACCAGTGAGCACCTCGCGCTGCTCCCGGTGCCCCGCCGCTGACGACCCGACGGCCTGTGAGGGATCATCAGGCCATGGAGATCTGGATCAATCCCGGCTGTTCCAAGTGCCGCTCGGCGCTGTCGATCCTGGACGCCGAGGCCGCCGACTACACCGTGCGCCGCTATCTCGACGATCCCCCGACGGAGGACGAACTCCGCGACGTCCTGGCCAGACTCGGCCTCGAACCGTGGGACATCACCCGTACGGGCGAGCCCGTCGCCGCCCGGCTCGGCATGGACACCTGGTCGCGCGAGCCGGGCGACCGTGACCGCTGGATCGGCGCGCTGGCCGCGAACCCCGTGCTGATCCAGCGGCCGATCATCACGGCCGACGACGGGAGCGCCGTGATCGGGCGTACCGAAGAGGCCGTGAGGTCCGTGACGGGAGGCTCTGCCCCGGGCGGAGCGTGACGTGGCTCATCAATGTCGGAGCGGAATTCCTGTGAGCTTGCTGGCAGGGATGAACTGGGCCAATGTGGCGCAATGGCATTCTGACCCATGGGTTTCGCCAGGAAGGTGGCGTAATGTAAAGCGCCGTTCGCCCACCCCGAGCCGACTGTCAGAGGAGCACCAGGCGCATGTCCGACAATCGTCCCGGTCTTCCGCACCGCCCGGATGATCTGTCGCCGGACGGTGGTGTACGGCGCGTACGCGGCAACGACTACCGCGTTCTGCAGCCGCCCGAGCAGTTCACCCCCGAGCTGCGGGTCAGCGTGGTCATCCCCGCCTACGGCGCCCAGGACAAACTCGACCTGGCGTTACAGGGGTTGGCGCGGCAGACGTACCCGTCCGCGCTGACCGAGATCATCGTCGTCGACAACGGCACCTCGCCCCCGCTGCGCCTGCCAGGAGGCACGGCCGCCCGGCTGGTCGTCTGTGACAAGCCCGGCCGGGCCTGCGCCCGCAACACCGGGCTCGCCGAGGCCACCGGCGAGGTGATCTTCTGGCTCGACTCCGACGTGGTGCTCACGCCCGGCGCGATCGAGGCGCACATGCGCTGGCACCACACCGCCCCCTACCTCTCGGTGACGAGCTACATCAGGTTCACCGAGGCGCCGCTGCCCGAGGAACTGCCCGACGACCTGGAGGCGGCGTTCGAGCCGGCCGCGCCGCACGCCTGGCTCGTCGACCTGGTGGAGCGCACCGAGGGCCTCACCACCCACTCGCCGCGCCCGTTCAGCCTGCACGTCGGTGGCGCCACCTCCGTCAACGCCGGCCTCGTCCGGGTGGCGGGGCCCATGGACGACGACCTCATCGTCGGCCAGGACACCGAGATGGGCTTCCGCCTCTACCAGGCCGGAGCGGTGTTCATCCCCGAGCCGCGGGCCCGCGCCTACCACCTCGGCCCGACCATGCGGATGCGGCAGCAGAAGAGCATCGACCGGGTCAGCCACGCGTTCGTCGCCGACCGCATCCCGGCCTACCAGTGGCTGCGCACGCACCCGACACGCGGCTGGCAGGTGCCGTACGTGACCGCCGTCATCGACGGCACGGCCGGGTACGAAGTCGTGCGCGCCGGCGTGGACGCCCTGCTCGCCTCGACGGTGGTGGACCTGACCGTCGTCGTGGTCGGCCCGTGGGACACGCTCGACCCCGACCGCCGCGCCCCGCTCAAGGACCCCGACCTCGATCTGGTCCTGGTCCACGGCCACTACGAGCACGAGAGCCGGGTGCGCCTGGCGACCGCGGAAGAGGTCGACCCGCGGGTCCCGTTCGTGTTGCGCCTGCCCGCGGGCTGGACGCCCGGCGAGGACAGCCTGGCCGTGCTGCTCGACCTGGCCAGGACCGAGGGGCTCGGCCTGGTCGAGGTGGTGCTCGACGAGCCGGCCGGCGAGGTGGCCAGGCTGGAGCGCGTGTCCTCGTTCGCCCGTGCCCGGCTCGTCGCCCGGCCCGGGGAGCCGCTCGACGACGCCGTGGCGGCCGTCGCGGGCGTTCAGCGGGTCGACGGCGACCAGCACGCCTTCACCCGCGAGCCGGCCCAGCCGGTCGGGCGGCGCAGCGCGTACAAGGCCAGGATCCAGGCGAAGGACGAGGTGGCCCGCCTGGCGAAGGAGTCCGAACGGCTGCGTGCGCAGGTCTCCAAGTGGCGGGACGAGGCGGCGCGCTGGCGCAAGAGCACCGTGGAGCTGCGCCGCGAGGTCGGTACGTTGCGCCGCGAGCTCTACACGGCCCAGAAGGCCCAGCGCGAGATGCGTACCACCCTGGCCGGCACCGTCAGACGCGCCATCGGCAAGCGGCTGCGCGGCTGACCTGCCAGCGGCTCAGGTCCCGCAGGGCAGGCCGACCCTGAGGGTGGTGGGCCCGCCCGGTGGGCTGTCGAGCGCGAACGTGCCGCCGTGCGCCTCCGTACGGCGCCTGATGCCGCCGATCCCCGACCCGCTGTTCTCGCCCGCCCCGCCCTTCCCGTCGTCGATCACCTCGACCTGCAGCCGGTCGTCGTGGCGGCGCACCCGGACGCACGCCCGCCGCGCCCCGCTGTGCTTGGCGATGTTGGTGAGCGCCTCGGCCACCACGAAGTAGGCCGTGGCCTCGACGGACATGGCGCACCTGACGGGGATGTCGGCCTCGATCGTGCACGGCAGCGGGAAGGTCGCGACCAGGCCGTCGAGGGCATCGGCCAGCGACCGCTCCGCCAGCACCGGCGGCAGGATGCTGCGCACCACCCCGCGCAACTCGGTGAGCGCCTGCTCGGCCGCGTCCTGGGCCTGGCCGAGGATGTCCTCGGCGGCGGCAGGATTGCGCGCCACGGCCCGGCGGGCAGCGCCCACCAGCACGTTGACGGCGACGAGCCGGTTCTGTGTGCCGTCGTGCAGCGACCGTTCGATCCGCCGCAGCTCGGTGGCGTGCGCGTCCAGCGCGGCCGAGCGGGTCGCGGTCAGGTGCGCCACGCGTACGCTGAGGTCGGCGTCGGCGTCGAGGGCCAGCAGGCGGCGTCCCGGCCAGGCCTGCAACCACGCCATCAGCGGCGAAAAGATCATGGTGAGCGCGATCCACACCGGGGCCACCAGCGCGATGGCGAGGGCGCTCGGCCCGTCGTCCACGGTCCAGAGCCCCAGCCCGGCGTCGGACGCCTCCTCCGGCGGCACCAGCCGCCACCACGCCCAGAACGTGACGTCCTGCACCGCCTTGACGGGCAGGGTCGTGCTGAGTATGCCGAGGAACACCCCGAAGGAGGCATGCGTGACCACCCACGCGAGCTCCCTGCGCACGGTACGGTCGGCGAGCGCGGCGCGCAGCCCGTCGGGCACCGGCTCGGGGCTGATGAACCCCTGGCCCCAGTCGCCCAGGCGGGAGCGCTCCCGGTTCGCGACCGCGCGCAGGGCGCGCAGCGCGGCGGGCGCCATCAGCAGCCCCACGCCGACCAGGGACATGAGCGCGGTGGCGCCCAGCAACATGAGCGAGAGCATTGCCAGGACCCCCGTGCCCATGCCGCCGATGAGGCGTTCGAGAGCGTCCAGGGTGGTCCGGCCACGGGCGAACATGTCCCATCGACGGGTTGATTTGCGGCGGTTCCCGGCGACACGGGTCGGCATCCGCAACTCCTCAACCAGACGGCGGCCCTAGAGGGACCACTGCAGGCTACACCCGCGCTTATCGCGTTGTTGGGGGCTCAGTCAGGACATGACCGCCGTTACGTACCTGTCCCTCCCTCCATCATGCTCCATCGGAGGGAATGCGCGGCGGGTGCCGGGGCGGTCGTGGGGTGGGCGTCAGGTGAGGAAGGTGGCGACGGTGGTCACGAAGCGGGACGCGTCGTCGAGCCACGGGAAGTGGCCCGCGCCGGGCTGGACGGTGAGCGTGGCGTCGCGGAACAGGGCGGCGTACTCCGTCATGGCGGGCAGCGGAGCGGCCACGTCGACCTCCCCCGCGAGCAGCAGGACGGGACCGCCGAAGGCGGCCAGCGCCGTACGGGTGGCGGCGGGGTCGAACGCCCCCTCGGCGCCGAACGCGGCCGCCGCCTCCTCGTTGCGCTGCTCCTCGTCGGAGGCGTGGTGGGCCTGGGCGGCGACGTCCCACCGGCCGTAGGTCAGCGGCGTGACGGCCTCCCAGTCGTCCGGCGTGGCCGTGCCCGCCGTGGCCGCCCGCAGCCCCGCGTACGCCCGGGAGAACCAGGGCTCGCCGGCCCGGAGCCGCGCGGTCTCGAGCCGCCACTCGCCGGCGATCTCGATGCCGACCGCCCGCGTGCTGGGCGCGACCAGAACGAGCCGGCCGGTGAGCTCGGGGTGCCGGGCCGCGTACTGGACGGCGAGGTTGGCGCCGGCGGAGTGGCCGAGCACGTCGATCCGGTCGAGCCCGAGGTGCAGGCGGAGGGCCTCCACGTCGTCGACGAGGCGGTCGCACCGGTAGGCGGAGGTGTCCGCGGGCGTCGCCGACCCGCCGGTGCCGCGTAGGTCCAGCATGACGAGGCGCGTGCGCGAGGACAGGCCGCCGAGCTCACCGAGGCAGGACGAGGGCAACATGGGCCCTCCGGGCAGGCAGACCAGCGGCGATCCGGCACCGTGCACGTGATAAGTGAGTGTGGCACCGTCAAGCGCGGACAAGGAGGGCATGGCCCGGATCCTGTCAGCGCCGTTCGGCGGGCGGCAACGGCTTTTCCCGCCGCCCCGTCGTCGCCCTGCTCCTCCGGCGGAACCAGTGGGGGTGCGTACGGACGAAGGTCACGATGAAGAGGACCTGAATGCCGCCCTCGACGAGGATGAAGAGACCGGAGTCCAGGGCCATGAGGGCGGATCCGCCGCCGATGCCCTGCACGGCCCGCACCAGGGCGCCGATCACGATGGGGGCGGTGAACAGCGCGAACGCGGCCAGGGCGATGGTCGCCCCGATCACCAGGAAGACGGAGTAGATGCGCGTGGCCCGTCGCGCATGAGGAGCCAGCCCGGCCGTCGGGTCGGTGATCGCCGAAGGCCGGCGCAGCAGGGCGTCCAGGCACCGCGTTCTGAGGTACTTCGCGTAGGCGATCCCGTCCTCGAAAAGATTGCGTGCCCGCAGCACCTCGCGCAGGACGTAGTAGAGGTCCGTGCGCATGTAGACCTGGAACTGGAACGGGATCGCCATGAGGACGGAGAGAACGAGCGCCTGAAGGATCGCCTGCGCGCGGTCGGCCAGCGGGACGTGGGCGATCACCAGGATCAGGGACGCCATCACCATGACGTCCCAGGCGAGCCCGGCCAGGTAGACGCGGTAGCGGGAGCGCCGGGGCAGCCCCCACACTCCCGTGACGTCCGTCTGCACGACGAGATTGTGCAGGCGGGTGCCGAAGCCGATGCGGCCCGGGGCTCCGAGTGACCGGGCCGCGGTGAGGTGCATCAACTCGTGCACGCTGATGGAGGCCGACATCATGGCCGTGTTGACCAGTACCGTGAGGCCGACATAGTCGGACCAGAAGAAGTCCGAGTATGTCGGGATCAGATCGTTGCGCACGGTGAGGGTGAGCAGGGCCGCGGCCACGACGACGAGCCACAGCGCCTTCATCGGCATGCTGAAGAGCCAGGCCACGTGACGCTCCGACAGCCGGCGGAAATGGCCGCGCGGCGTGCTCGCGGCGGCGTCCGGGAGCGGGGTCCCGTCGATGGAGGCGACGAATCCGAGCTCGGAGAGGGCCTCCACGAGCTCGGCGAGGTCGACCTCCGCGTCGTGGACGTCGGTTATCCGCCGCCGGGTGGTGCCGACGGACATGCCGTCGGCCATGAGCGAGATCGCCTCACCGTACGCGGCCGGGAGCTCGACGAACTCCCCGATCTCCGGTCTGCCGACGACGGTGATGAGCGGGTCGTCGTCGTGCGGCCGGATGAGCAGCCGATGGAACCGGACGTGGCTCTCGGCGGTGACGACGCTCACGAAACCGTGGAGCCGCAGGTGGGACAGTCGTCGTCACGCGGGATGTCGATGAAGTAGAAGTGGTCCCACAGGGCGACGTTCCAGTGGTACATCCGCCCGCGGACCTGGGGGCCATGCCACCGAGATGGTAGAGGACGTCCAGTGCGCAGAGATGGCCGCTGATGTTGGCGCTGGCTGCGTTCACGGCATTGGGTCGCCCTTCGGTGAGCGGGCTTCCGTGCGCCTTGATCTCGTGCTGGTCCTCCTGCCGGCGCAGGCACGCCCAGCAGCCGGTCTCACCAGGGATCATGGAGGCGACCACTGCCATCGGCCCTGTGTAGAAACTGGCGAACCACGGCGTCCGGGTGCGCAGCGCCGCCTCGTTCGTCCAGAACACGATGTCCGGCTGAGGCTCGTCCGCGCAGAGGACGAACACGTCGCAGTCGTCCATGAGGGAGGCGATGTCGTCGGCGCCGCCCGCCTTGAACGTGCTGCCGGTCACCTCGACGAAGCTGTTCATCAGGCGCAACCGCTCCACGGCCGATTCGACCTTGGGACGGCCGACGTCGGCCTCGGTGTAGAGGAGTTGCCGGGTGAGGTTGGGCTCCTCCACGATGTCGAAGTCGGCGACATGAAGCGCCCCGATCCCGCCGGACACCAGCCCCGCCGCCACGGCCGAACCGGTGCCGCCGATGCCGAGCAGACCCACCTTGGCATCCTTGATTCTGGACTGCGCCTCATAGGGTGAACTGCGCGGGACGGTGTCAATCCAGGCGAAGAAGTTGCGGGACGGCTCGTAGCGCTCGATCTCACGCGGGGTGAGGTTGCCCGGGGCCGGGGCGCCGGCGTCCTCGACGAAGCCGCCGACGATCAGGTCGTCGATGACGGCGCGAACGCTCTCCTCATCGACGTCGCCGTGGGTCTCGGCGAAGGCGGCGCAGATCTGGTCGACGGTCCTGGTTCCGTTCATCAGGACGATCAGCCGGGCGATGGCGCCGTCCTCGCCGTCCTGAATCTCGGATGACACTCCCTGTTGCGTCAAGCCGATGACGATGCGGTTCCCCGGCAACGACAGAGGCCGATGAACACGCTTGATTCGGGGGAGTCGCATCCGTACCTTCCAGCTTGGCGTCGTTATGAGAAGAGGCCGGCCAGGCGTGGCCTGGCCGGCCGGAAATCAAAGAATCAGCTGTCGAGCGAGCGGTCGCTGGTGGTTTCGATCTTCTCCAGGCGCCGGATCTGGAGGGAGATCTTCTTCTTCTCGCCCACCGAACCCTGCTCGACCTCTTCAGCGTGCGGGTGGTTGTTCAAGGCAGACTCCTTCTTTCCATGGCCTCTTGCGACTCTCCGATTCGCGCCCGAGATCGCCGTGGCCCAATTTACTTGTCCAAGTTAACTCTACCTTTGCTAAGTAAGAGGATCAATGGTCTGCCCCGTTGCACGCCTCCCGCCTCGGTCGGCCTCAGCCCTGGGGCTCTTCCCCCGGGCAGCGGGTGCCCTTCGCGGGCACTTTCAGGGAGATCAGGTACTTGTCCATCGCCGCCGTGGTGCAGTCGGTCCTGCCGTAGATGCCGTGACCCCAGCCCTCGTAGCTGAGCAGCGTGGCCTTGGGACCGAGCTGGCGGGCCACGTTGGCCGACCACGCGTACGGCGTGGAGGGGTCGTGCCTGGAGGCGCCGACCAGCAACGGAGCATTCCCCTTGTACCGCAGGCGGTGCTGCGGGTTGTTGACCGGGTGACCCTGGCATCGCGGCATGTCGCCCATCGGCATCGGGTTGTACCGCATGTCCGGGGCCACCGCGTTCGCGCCGCGCATCACGTCGGCGTACGCCTTGTAGTTGCGCAGCTTGAGGTTGTAGTCCTCGCAGAGGATCGCGGTGGGGAACTCGGCGTGCTCACCGCTGGCAGGTCCGTTGCCGGGAGGCCCCGGCATGTCGTCGGGCACCGGCCCGCCGGCCAGGGCGAGCAACACCTTGGCCTCCATCGGCCAGTCCGGCCCCTCGTTCATCACCACGCCCAGCCAGAGGAGGTTGTGGGCGCTCACCGGCTTGTCGGTGTGGCCCGGCCAGTACAGCTCGCCGCGGTCCGCCTTCGCCAGCAGTCCCTTCCACAGGGCCCGGACGTCGCGCCCGTGCAGGACGCATTCGGTGTCACGCTTGCACCAGGCGACGAACTCGTCGAAGCCGTCCTGGACCGCGGCCGCCTCGCTGACCTGGAACGCCTTGGCGTCCAGGCTGTGGTCCATGTTGCTGTCCAGCACCATGGCCCGGACCCGGTTCGGGAACAGCTCGGCGTACATCTGCTGGGCGAGCGTGCCGTAGGAGACGCCGTACGAGGTCAGCTTGTCATCGCCGAGCGCGGCGCGGATGGCGTCCATGTCACGGGCCACGTTGGCCGAGTCGATGTGGTCGTACAGGGGGCCGGTGAGCTTGCGGCAGTCCGCGCGCAACTCCTCGTTGAAGGCGATCCACTTGTCGTAGTCGGCCTGGCTCGTCATGACCTCGTACGGGATCTTGTTGTACACCGACGCCGAGCAGGTCACCGCTCCGCTGCGGGCGACGCCCCGGGGGTCGTAGCTGACGATGTCGAAGCGCCGCTGCACATCCTCACTGAACCCCGAAGGGCGAAGGATGTCGTTCACGCCGGAGTTGCCGGGGCCGCCTGGGTTGGTCAGCAACGACCCGATCCGCGCGGAGGGGTCGGTGGTTCTGCGCCGGGCCAGGGCCAGGTCGACGGTGGGTCCGTCCGGCTTCGACCAGTCGATCGGCACGGTCAGCTTGCCGCACTCGACGGTGGGCTCCTCCTCGCACGGCTTCCACGTGATGCCGCGTTTGCCGACGGCATCCGTGACGCCCTCTCCGGCTACGGCCGCGTTGCCCACCCCGGCCATCGGCGCGGTCGACAACGTCGCCATCGCCACGAGGGTGGTGGCGAGCAGGCTCGTTCTTTTCGGCACATTGCTCCTGTCGTTGATCAGCCGGCCCGGATGCTCGGGCCGTCGCCGGCGATCAGCTCGTCGATGACGGCGTCGACGCTTGCCGCATCGACGCCGCCGGGATCTCGGAGAAGGCCGCGCAGATCTGATCGACGGTCCGGTTCCGTTCACTGGAGGATCAGCCGGGCGATGGAGCCGCTCGCGCCGACCTGTCTCCCTGGCGCACCGACCAACCCGGAGCTCTGCCACGAATCCTCTATTACTTGGCCGAGTTAACATTACCTTGTCCAAGTAAGTCCGGACTACGGTGGACTAGACGTAGCGGATCATCCAATCCAGCAGGGCCTCGTTCTGAGCCAGACGGTGGGATGGGGGCCCGACGAGGGAGCCGTGATGGGAGGTGCCGGGGAATCGCAGCATCTCGGCCGGCACCCCGTTCGCCTTGAGGATGGCGTAGTACTGCTCGGTCTGTTCCGGTGGACACCGGTGGTCGGCCTCGTGTTGCAGGAACAGGGTGGGTGTCGTGCAGCGGTGGGCGTAGGTGATCGGTGAACACCGTTCGTAGTCGTCGCGGCGTTCGTGCGGTGCGCCGCCCATCACGGTCGGCCCTTGCCAGAGGCCGGTATCGCTCGTGCCGTACATGCTGAACCAGTTGAAGAACGGGTTCTCGGGACAGGCCGCCTTGAACCTGTCGGTGTGCCCGATGATCCATCCGGTGAGGAAACCGCCGCACGAGATGCCGAACACTCCAAGCCGGTCGGGGTCGGCGAGTCCCAGCTCGACGGCGTGGTCGACACCCTTCATCAGATCCGTGTAGTCGAGGTTGCCGTAGTCGTTGTTGACCGTCGTCGCGAAGTCGTCGCCGTACCCGGTCGAGCCGCGCTGGTTGACGAACAGAACCCCGAAGCCGGCGCCCGCGAGCATCAGAAAGTCGAAGTTGAAGGTGTGACCCCAGCCGGTGTGCGGACCGCCGTGGATGCCGAGCAACGTGGGGTACGGCGCGTCGCCGCCGTCGGGAGGCGGCAGGAACCATCCCTCCACGGTGGCGCCGTCGCCGCTCACGAACTCCAGCCGCCGGGCGGACGGCAGATCGAGTTCCGCCAGCAGTGCGGCGTTGAGCTCGGTCAGCCGTTCCTCACGTCGAGCCGCGACGTCGAACGTGTACAGGTCGCCGGGTTCCGTCATGCCGAAACCGGCGAACAACAACGTGTCGCCGCGCAGGCATGCGGGCGCGCAGACGCGTTCGCCCGCCACCACCGGCTCGTACGACTCCGGACCGGACAACGCGACCTTGACGATCTCTCCCTCCCCGCCACGCTGCACCATCGTGTAGGCGTGGGCGCCGTCGTCGGACACGACCAGTCGTCCCAGCGACATCTGCACGGCCGGCATGTCGGGCTGGAGGATGCCGCCGACACCGGCGTCGAGCCCGGTCGTTCGCGGGTCATGCGCGCCGGTGCGGGGATCGACCGCACGCAGCTCCGCCTTGGTGCCCGGGAGCCGTCCCGGCTCGTAGCCGATGAGGTACGCGATCCGTCCGTCGGGACACGCGGCATGGCTGGAGATCAGGCCGGCGTGTGCGAGTTCGCTGACGCCGCCGTCCAGGCCGACCATGCGCAAGTGCATCGTCATCGGGGCGGCGCCGGGGTCGTGGGAGGCGAGGTAGGCGATGCTCGTGCCGTCGGACGTCCACACCGGTTCGAAGTTCAGCGCCGCGTCGTCGGTGAGCCGCTGTGGCTCACCGACGCCGACCTCGACCACATAGATGTCGGTTCCGGCGTCGTCGAGAACGCCGATGCCGTCCGCCCGCCACACGGCACGTGTGACCCGGTACGGCTTGGCCGGGTCGCGCGGCTCGCCCTGCGGTCCCGCGGCGAACGCGATGTGCGTGCCGTCAGGGGACCAGGCAGGTCCGCCGCTGACGCCGCGCGGGAGCGAGGTGAGCTGTCGCGCCTCGCCACCGTCCGCCGGCATCACGAAGATCTGCGGGGCCCCGCCACGGGCGGAGAGAAAGGCGATCCACCGTCCGTCCGGGGAGAACACCGGCGCGACATGCACGGTGTCCGCGTACGTGAGGCGTCGGCACGCCTTGCTCCGGCGGTCCAGGAGGAAGAGGTCGGCGTGGTCGGTGTTCGACTCGGTGTCGGCCCTGGAGAGCGCGTACACGACGGTCCGGCCGTCCGGCGCGAGGTCGGCGCCCATCAGGAAGCGCAGCTTCAACAGGTCGTCAGCGACAACGGGGCGCTTACCCGCGGTCTCGTTGGCAGGGGTCATGCTCACCTTCGCTCCTTGGGATCAATCGTTCGCCGGGCCGGCGTGGCGCCGCACGACGGGCAGCAGAATGCGGCTGGCCTGGTCCGGGCCGTGGTACACGCGCTGCTCCGCGACGACGACGGTGTCATCGGTGAAGAAGTTGCTCGCGCCCGAGTTGGTGTTGCGGTCGTACCGGCTGAAGCCCGAGCTGCTGACCTCGACCCGGATGCGGTGACCGGGGAGGAAGCGGACGCCGCAGGCGTCCATGCCGATCTCGAAGAGCGTGGGGATGCCGGGTTCGAGCTGCTCGGGATGCTCGAATGAGCGACGGAACCGGGCGCGCAGCGCACCGCGGCACAGGAAGCGCGCGGTTCCGTCCGGGTGTACGTCGGTGAGCCGCAGGTGCCAGTCGGTGTCGAGGGCTGACGAGGAGGCGTAGAGCTGGCAGGTGATCCAGCCGACGACGTCCAGCGGCTCGGTCAGCGGCTCGCTCGTGTAACACAGGCAGTCGTTACGCTTGGAGCCGGGACGGTCGTCGATCGGACCGTCGTGCAAGCTCCACGGGCGGGCACCGCAGTCGGCCGGGTCATACCGGTAACTGTCGGGAGGTTCCTCCATGCTCGGGGGTTCCAGGGTCAGGATGCCGTCGCCGTCGAGGCTGTTCGCCTGCCCGCCGGAGTGGAGGTAGAGCGGCATGTCCTCCGCGTCAGGCAGCGGCCAGTCGTCTTCCGCCCACCACTCGTTCGCGCCGACGACGAAGACGTGAACCGGCTTGTCTTCCTCGATCCCGTTGGGCACGCCTTTCAGCCAACGGTCGAAGAAGCGCAGGACGTAGTCGTTGAGCTCGATGATCGCGCTCTCGCCGAAGTCGACGCCGTTGAGCTCCCGGTGGGTGTTGATCCAGTGCGGCCACGGGCCGATGACCAGCTTCTGCCGGGACTTCGCCCGGCTGTTTCGCATGGCCTGGTAGTTGGACGGTGCACCCGGGAAGTTCAGGTCCCACCATCCCGTGACGTTCAAGGACGCGACGTCCATCTCGGCATGGTTGTCGTACGAACGCCGGCGCCAATAGTCATCAAAGGTGGGATGCTCGGTCATCTCGCGCCACCAGTCCGGGCTCTCCCCGGTGCTGTCGGGCACAGCGGCCAGCGGCAGGGTGTCGAAGTACGGTTGCGGCCCCGTGAGCACGCTTCCCGGATCGGCTGTCTGCCAGGAGCGTGCGCCCATGGCGACGGCCCACTCGGCGATGCCCAACATGAAGCAGCCGCCGAGGATCGGCTCGTTCTGCCACGGCGAGCCTGGTGGCGAGCACATCGGCACGATCGCCTTCAGGTGCGGCGGGCGTCGGGAGGCCGCGAACCACTGCGTCTGCCCCGCGTACGAACCGCCGATCATCCCGATGTTGCCGTCGCACCACTCCTGCGCGGCGATCCATTCCACCGTGTCGTAGCCGTCGTCGGCCTCGTCGGCGTACGGCTGGAACACCCCGTCGGAGTTGAACCGGCCGCGACAGTCGTTGAACGCGATGATGTAGCCCGCCTGTGCGAACCGCTCGTACAGCTCGGCCCGGTGACCGCCGACCTTGTCGTAGGGCGTACGCATCAAGATGACGGGCAATGGACCTGGCAGGTCGGGCCGCCGGAGGTCCAACGCCAGTTCGACGCCGTCGCGCATGGGCACCCGGAGCCCACGGTGCAGGCGTGTGACGGACGTCAGCTGCGGCGAGACCTCGCCTCGAGGCGGCTCACCCTGTCGCACGTGTTCAGTCATCCTCATCCCTTCCAGAAAGTGCGGGCTCTCCCCGGCGCGCGAGGCGGCCGTCCAGGTAGACGAGCTGGTAGCGACCGGTGTGATCCGCCTGGGAGAAGTGCAGGCGGGTCCGGCCGTCGAAGAGGCCGGCCATGTCGGCGACGGCCGAGCGCGGGCCGTCCGGGACGGCGTCGAACTCCGTGGCGGCTCCCGTCTCGTAGATCTCGGCTCCTTGGAGGTCCTCGAGGACGGGTTCGACCCTCACGCGCAGCCTCTCGCCGTGCGGCGTGACGGTGAGCCTTCTGCTCTTACGCAGGTAGGTTCCGGCGCACCGGCTGAGCCCAAGGGCTTCTGCGTCGTGGTCCTGGTGCGGGAGGCGCAGCGGAGATCGTTCGGGAGGGAGGAACAGTTCGAGCGCATCCGCGTGGAGAGCGGCTGACGCGTTCGAGTTGGCGAAGGCGATGTATGCCAGGTCGTCGCGTGGGGAGAGCACGGCGAACGCCGTGCCTCCGTTGGAGCCGCCGCCGTGGGAGTACACCAGTCCGCCCTCGCGTGCGGTATAGCGCCAGCCCAGGCAGTAACCGGTCTCGGGCCCGGGCGGTTCTGCGACCGTCGGTGTGCGCATGGCCGTGACGGACGCCGGCGCGAGGAACTGATTCACGAGGTCCGGAGGGTCGAGGAATGCGCGCAGAAAACGGAGCGTGTCGCCGACCGTCGTGATCAGAGTCGATCCCGCCGCGGCCAGCGTCTCCGGCAACATGAACCGCGTGGTCGGCACGTGCCCCTGCGCCGCAGGGAAGTGGCCGATGGCGGTGTGATGCATGCCGGCGTTCCTGGGGTCTGCGCTGGTTCGTTCGAGCTCGAGTCGGTCGATCACCCGCTCCTGGAGCAGTTGGAGAAAGTTCTTGCCGGTCAGTCGCTTGAGAATCACCTCGACGACGAACCAGCCGGCGTTGTTGTAGGAGGCGGTGGCGCCTGGTTCGTGCAGCTTTCCGACGTGACGCAGCAGGTCGACGTAACGGTCCACCCCGTCCGGGTACGGGCCGGTGTCGACGAGATAGTCGCCCGCGTCAGTACCGCTGGAATGGTTGAGCAGTTGCCGGACGGTCATCGCCCCGGCCGCCATTGTGTCCGCGCCGAACTGGACGTCCGGCGCGTAGTCCACGATCCGCTGGTCAAGGTCGATCTTGCCCTCTTCGACAAATGTCATGACCAGGGCGGTCGTCCACACTTTCGTGACGGATCCGGTCAGGAACGCGGTGTCGGGAGTCATCTCGGCCTGCGTGTCGAGGTTCGCGACGCCGCAGGCGGCGACCGAAGTGCGACCGGCATGGTGAGCACCGACGACGAAGCCGGGCACGCCGTGCCCGCGTCGCAGCGTCTCGAGCCGGCGCCGCAGGTCGGTCCCGGCCATCACGACGACGACCGTTCCCGCTGCGACGGGACGCCCATGACCTGGCGGAAGACGCGCATCACATTGTCGCCGAGGACCTTCTTGACGTCCTGCTCGCCGAAACCTCTCCGTACCATCGCGTCCGTGACCTTCACGAGGTCCGACGGCCGTTTGATCTCCGCGGGTTCGTACGGGCCGATGGCCCCGGCGTTGCCGCTCGGATCTCCGGCGTGCGCCGGCCAGCCGCCCCAGACCTCCTGGAAGTAGTCGTCGATGATGTCGGGCCCGAGCCCGACGTGGTCGATGCCGGCGATGTCCACGACGTGCTCGATGTGGTCGACGACGCGGTCGGCCGTAGGGTTGTGCGGGTCGATGAACCAGGGGATCGCGGCCGCGACGCCGACGACGCCGCCCAGTGCGGCGATCCGTCTGATCTGGTCGTCGCCGAGGCTGCGATGGTTGTCGGTGATGACGAGGCACGTCGAGTGGGTGGCGAGAAGCGGCCGGCTGGCGAGGTTCAGCACGTCCTCCACGCCGTTGACGCCGAGATGGCTGACGTCGAAGACCATGCCGAGGCGCTCCATCTCGGTGAACACCTCGATGCCCTGCGGGGTGAGTCCGCCCCGAGCCGTGTCGTCCAGGCCGCTGCCGTCGGCGAGGAAGGTGCGGCCGTAGTGCGCGATCGACGCGACGCGCACGCCGGCCCTGAACATGGTCCTGATCAGCTTCGGGTCCTGGCCGATGCCATGTGCCCCCTCGATCGCCATGACGAGCGCGATCCTTCCGCTCTGGTTCGCCGCGTCGATGTCCGCCGCCGTCGAACAGATCGCCACGTCATCCGGGTACTGGACGGCCAGCTCGTGGATCCGCTCGGCGAGGAGCAACGTACGGCGCAGGGCTCCCTCGGACTGGTGGTCCTCGTCGATCCAGATGGGCAGCACCTGGACGTCGACTCCGCCGGCCCGCAGCTCGGGTAGCCAGAACTCAGCGAAGTGGTCGGTCCTGCCCCGCTTGTCCATGTGGTCCACGAGGAGGATCAGGTCGTTGTGCGCGTCGACGACCTGGGCGTCGGCGTGCAGGCGTGCGGTGTCCATCTGCGGCTCATTCCTCCGTCGCCGAGGTGTCGACGACGGGGACGACAAGGTGGGACGGATGGTCCCGGTCACGGTAGATCGTCTGGGTGGCGACGACCGGAGCGCCGGGCTCGCCGCCCAGGTTGGTGTTCCTGTCGAAGCGGGGGAAGTCGGCGGAGGAGATGTCGACGCGGAGGCGGTGCCCGGCCCTGAACCTCATCGCCGTCGCCCACATGTCCACCTCGAGTCGATAGATCTTCCCGGGCTCGAGCAGCTCAGGTGCGCCGTCATCGGTGCGGTAGCGGGCGCGAAGCATCCCGCTCTGGACGTGGAACGCGCGGCCGTCCGGCCAGACGTCGCTGAGGCGGACGTTGAAGTCGGTGTCCACCGCGCTGGAGCCGGCGTAGAGGACCATGAGGAGCGGGCCGACGACGTCGAGATCCTCATCGAGCGGCGGCGTCGTGTACACCAGCACGTCACCGCGTCGCTGGACCTCGCTCACGTCTCCACTGCCCGGGGTGTAGTGGAACGAGACGAAACTCCCCGCGACGGTAGGCGTCGGATCCTCGGGATCGTAGGCGTAGACGTCCGGCTCGGCGTCCGCAGCCGGCGGGCTCGTCGAGAGCACCCCTTCACCGCCGAGATAGAAGGCACGTTCCGTCGCCTCCGGCACCGGCCAGTCGGACGCCGTCCGCCACTCGTTGGCGCCCATCAGGTAGTAGGTCACCCTCGGCCAGGACTCCGTCGTGCCGTTGCGTACGGAGGTGAACCAGTGGTCGAGGAAGCCGACCTGGTCCAGCATGTTCGACGCACGCACCAGCTCGGGATGCTCGTCGGTGCCCAGCCGGTATCCAGGCCGGTTGTGCGCTCTCGGGGTGATGATGATGCGCGCGCCGTCGGCGACCTCGGGGCGTCCTTCGCGGCGCAGCATCCGGAACGTGGCGAGGGCGTCGTTGACGCCCCAGTCGTACCACGCGGTGAGCATCAGCGGCGGAGCGGTGACGAGCCGGCACATCTCCGCGGGGTCGGCGTGCGGCATGATGTGCCTGGCATGAGAGATGCGGTGGCCGAAGATGTCCGACATGGCCTCCATGTCCGTCATCGTCACGTGGTCGACGCCCCTCGCTCGACGAACGAACTCAGCGCGTCGCGCGCTCGAAAGACCGCAGTAGCGCTCCCACAACCACTGTCGTGCCTCGGCCGGGTGCATGCCCGTGACGACGGGGTACTCCTGCACCAGCCACTCCGGCAGCGGCAGTTGCAACGGCTCGTTGAAGTAGCCGCCTGCCAGTGTCTCTTGCTCGAACACCCGCTCCATGTCGAAGAGGGAAACGGGCACCTTGTCCGCGCCGTTGCCGACGACCCGCGCATAAGAGTTGACGAACATGTACAGATGTACGGTGTTGACGGCGATCCCGAGTCCGCTGACCGCCGGCGCGATCGCCGACATCGCTGGGTTCGCCGACATGCACCACTGCGTGAGACCGGTGTAGGACCCGCCGCACGACGCGATGAACCCGCCGTACCACTCCTGCTCGCAGATCCAGTCAATGAGGTCCGGGCCGTCTTCCCGCTCGTGCACCAGGTAGTCCCAGTCGGCCGGCTCGCTCTCGCCGGTTCCTCGGCAGTCCTGTGACACCACGGCGTAGCCGCGCCGCGCGAATGCCGTCAACGCCGCTGTCACGCCGAACGCCTCGACATCTCGGGGGATCGGGCCGCGGCTGACCAGGACCGGCGCTCGGTGGACCGGCGGAAGGTAGACGTCGGTCGCGAGTCGCACCCCGTCCCGCATCGTGACCTGGACCGTCTCGCACGTGATGGCGGACGCGGGGAACTCCGGCGGCGGAAGTGTTCCGTTCAGAAGGAACTCGTAGAGCTCCGGTGCGACGTCGACGAGCCGGGCCTGTGCCTTCTTGACCAAGGTGCACACCTCTTCCTTGCCGGTCGGCGAACGCCTCACCGGCGACCTGGTTGACTCCACGCTAGCCTCGGTCATACCATATGTAGTACCTTCAATGTAAGATATTACTATGTCGCGACGCGCCCCCATGGCTCAGCCTCGGGTCAACGGTGCGGAGCGTGGCCCTGCATCCACCCGACCGCGGCCGCCGCCCGTCGGCACCCCCCACGTCCTCCATTCATGTCTCTGTCGCGCCGAGCGCAAGGAGAGAGGTCGAGAGCAGCATGAGCCTCAGGATGATCACGGCATGCCTGGCGCTGACGTCAGCATGCTCGGTGAGCTGCACGAACAGCGCGTCCCAAGCAGACACCAACGTGCTGACCGTGGGACTCACCGGTACGGTGAGCACCCTCGACGACACCGCGAGCACGAGCTCGGTGGGCTTCACCGTGACGTCGCTCGGCGTGGAGCGCCTCATGCGGGTCGCCCCCGACGGCAAGCTCGAACCACACCTCGCGAAATCGGTGGCGCATCCCGATGCGACGACCTACCTCTACACACTGCGGCCAGGGATCACGTTCTGGGACGGCTCCGCACTCACCGCGGACGACGTCGCGTTCTCGATGAACCACGCGCGCCGGGCGAAGTCGCAGCTGGCGTCGTTCTTCGCGAGCGTGCGGGACATCACCGCCGACGATGGCGACACCGTGCGCGTGACGCTGAAGCATCCCGACGCCAGCTGGAAATACACGCCGACGTTGGCTCCCGTGTTCCAGAAGGCGTTCGCAGAGAAGCACGGGGACTCCCACGGGAAGCCCGGTGTGCTGGTCATGGGCACAGGCCCCTGGAAGTTCGCGGACCTCGCCGCCACCCGTGGCGTCGAGCTGGTCCGTAACGACAACTACTGGAACGGCCGACCGGCATTCGACCAGATCAAGATCGAATTCCTGGCCGACGACACGAGCGCCGCCTTCGCGTTCCGCGCCGGCGAGATCGACGTCGCGTTCCCCGCCGACGCGCGCTCGTACGAGTCGATATCGGGGACGAAGCTGGTCAGCAGCGGACCGACCTGTTCGTCCATGGTCATGAGCATGAACACGAAGCTGGAGCCGTGGAGCGACATCCACGTCCGGCGGGCGGTCGCGCACGCAGTCGACAGGGAAGGCATCGTGAAAGCCCTCGGCGACGACGTCACTCCCACCTCCCGACTCATCCCCCGGCCCATGTGGGACGGCGCCGTGCCCGCCGCGGAAGCGGACAAGATCTACGAGTCGCTCCCCACCTACGAGTACGACCTGGACAAGGCGCGCTCGGAGCTCGCCCGCTCGGCGTACCCCGGCGGTTTCAGCGCGACCATCAACACGTCGTCCAACCTGACCGAGACCAGCATCGCCAACCAGGCGCTCGCAGCGAGCCTCGCCAAGATCGGGATCAGGATCGCTGTCAAGAGGGTGCCGAACAGTCAGTGGCTCAAGCAGCTCTACGGACCCCGTGCGGACATCCCCGTCTTCACCATGCCGATCGGTTGCGGCACGGTGCCCGACCCGAGCTTCTATCCCGGCATCCTGCTGGACTCGGCCGCCGCCACCGAGGGCGGCACCAACGTCGCCGACTACACGAAGCCAGAGGTCGACCGCTTGGTCCGGGTGGGCCTGCGTACCGACACCCCGGCGAAGCGCCTGTCTATCTACCGCGACCTGCTGCACCAGGTGTCGGAGGACGTCCCCTACGTGCCGCTCTACTCGCTCGAGGGGTACGTCGCCCTTTCCGAGCAGTTCGTCTGGCCGGGGTTCGACGAGATGTACTCGGTCCAGCCATGGGCGCTGTCCATCAAGGCGAAGGCGTAGCGACGATGAGTGTGCGGAGCACGGCCTTCCTTCTGTTCAAGCGTCTCGTGGCGGCATGCCTGCTGCTGGCTGTCATCTCTCTTGCGGTGTTCTCGCTGGTGTACCTCTCGCCGGGAAGCGCCGAGCAGATCCTCGCCGGCGGCAAGGGATCGATCTCGCCCGAGCAACTGCAGCGCCTCAGGGCCGAGCACCACCTCGACGAGCCGCTCCTGACCCAGTACTGGATCTGGGTGGAGGACGCCGTCACGCTCGACTTCGGCCAGTCCATCCAGACGGCGCTGCCCGTGACCGATGAACTAGGCGCACGGCTGCGCGTCTCTCTTATCCTCGGCGGCTACGCCTTCGTCCTGACGACCGTGGCCGGCGTCCTGCTCGGCCTGTTCGCCGCGTTGCGAAGGAACAGCATCCTCGACCGCGCCATCGTGGCGTCGACGCTCGTCGGGCTCAGTGCTCCGGCGTTCGCGACCGCGCTCCTGCTGCTGTACGCCTTCGCCATCCTCGTGCCGGTGTTCCCCGCCTTCGGGCAGGGCACCGATTTCCTCGACACGTTGTGGCACCTCACGCTGCCGGCGCTCGCACTCGCCACCTCCAGCACGGCCTTCCTGGTCAAGCACACCCGCGCCGCGATGCTCGGGGTGCTCGACCAGGATCACGTCGTGTTCGCGCGCGCACGTGGCCTGTCGATCACCACCGTGCTCTTCCGCTACGTGGGGCGGAACGCGCTGATCCCCATCACGACGATCAGCGCGCTCACCTTCATCCAGTTCGTCGTCGGCGCCGTCCTCGTCGAGGTCGCGTTCTCGCTGCAAGGGATCGGAAGCCTGCTCGTGCAGGCCGTCGCCGCCAAGGACGTGCCGATGGTCCAGGGAGTGGTGATGCTGGTCGCCGTCATCGTCATCGCCGCGAACCTGGTCGCCGATCTCTTCTCCATGGCCGTGGATCCCCGCGTGCGACTTGGAGGGCGGGCGGCATGAACGGAGTCAGCGAGAGGGCGGCATCCGGCCGGCATGGCACCGCCAACCGGTCGGACGTGACGGCCGGCCTCTGCTTCGCGTTTCTCGCGGTCATATGCGCGCTCGCCCTCGGGCCGTCCATGGCGCCGTACGATGCGATGGGCGCGAATCTCACCATCGGGCTCGGTCCGCCCACCGAGAGCCACTGGCTCGGGACGGACGCGCTTGGGCGCGACATCCTGTCGCGGGTCATCGTCGGCGCGCGGGCCGCCCTCCTCGGACCACTGATCGTCACGCTGGTGTCGATGGTCTTCGGCAACGCCCTCGGCTTGATCGCCGGATGCCGTGGAGGGTGGGTCGACAGTGTCGTCATGCGCTGGGTCGACCTGATGCTCGCGCTCCCCGGCCTGCTCGTCGCGGTGGTCGTGATCGGAGCGCTCGGCGGAGGCTACTGGGTGGCCGTCGCCGTGCTCGGAGTCCTGCTCGTCCCGTTCGACGCGCGCGTCATCCGCGGCGCCGCGCTCGAGCAGATGCCCCGCCCGTACGTCGAGGCGGCCAGGACACTCGGTGTCCCGTGGTGGCGTCTCACTCTCTTCCATGTCTGGCCGAATGTGTCCGCGGTGACCGTGGCGAACTCCTTCCTCGTGTTCGCGATGGCGCTCGTCTCACTGTCGGGCCTGTCCTTCCTCGGCTTCGGCGCGGATGCCGGCCAACCTGACTGGGGCCTCATGATCGCGGAGAACCGCACGAACCTGTTCGAGAACCCGGCTTCGGTCGTGGCGCCAGGGTGCCTGCTCATCCTCACCGCGACGTGCGTGAACCTGCTGGGTGACTGGGTGTACCAACGCCTGTCCGAGCGAGGCCTCAGCCGATGAACGAGGTGGAATCCGTGGACGAGCCCGCGCTGGAAATACGGCGGCTGCGCATCGAGGCAGCCGGACGGGGCACTGCGACGACCATCGTGTCCTCGCTGGATCTCTCCCTGGCGGCCGGCGAGACGGTGGGCATCGTCGGCGAATCGGGCAGCGGGAAGTCGATGACCGCCCGAGCCGTCGTCGGGCTGCTCCCGCCTTCCGTGTTCGTGTCACGTGGCGAGATCCGTTACGGCGGACGCAGCCTGCTCGAACTGACCGAACGACAATGGCGCCGGATCCGCGGCTCGGAGCTGGGTTTCGTCATGCAGGACCCGTTCACGATGCTCAATCCCGTCAGGAAGTGCGGTCTCGTCATCGAGGAGTCGCTGCCCGACGCCGGCCGGGGCACATCCAGGCGGCAGCGTCGCGCCGAGTCGATCGAGCGGCTGGCCGAGGTGGGCATTACGGACGAAGCCGTGGCGGATCGCTATCCCTTCCAGCTTTCCGGCGGCATGCGTCAGCGCGTTGCCATCGCCGCGGCGATCGCGTCCGAGCCACAGGTGCTCATCGCGGACGAGCCGTCGACGGCTCTGGACGTCACGACGCAGAAAGACATCCTCCTGCTGCTGAAGAAGCTCCAGGCCGCTCGAGGCATGGGGCTTGTCCTGATCACCCACGACCTGCGCGTCGCCTTCGCCATGTGCGACCGGGTCTACGTCCTTTACGCGGGTCACCTGGTCGAGGCCGCGGCGGCCGCCGAGCTCGAGAGCACACCGATGCATCCCTACACCCACGGCCTGCTGATTTCCGAACCACCGGTGGACCGCCGCGTGGCGGAGCTGACCGGCATACCGGGCGCGGTGCCGGTGCCCGACGACGTCGCCGGCCGATGCGCGTTCGAGCCGCGCTGCGCCTGGTCGACGCCGACCTGCCGGAACGGCACGCCGCCCCTGACCGAGGTGGCGCCGCGCCACCTGTCCGCGTGCACCCGCGTACGCGAGATCCACGGCGAGATGGCGCACCCGCGCTCCCGCATGAGGCTCGCCGAGCCACTCCCGCCGGCCCGGCCGCCATCGGGCGGACCTCTTGTTCGCGGTCGTGACGTGCGCAAAGTGTTCGACGGCCGCCGTGACCAGGCGCCGGCCCTTGCCGGCGTCTCGTTCGAGATCGGGTACGGCGAGAGCGTCGGGCTGGTCGGCGAGTCGGGATCCGGCAAGACGACCCTCGCTCGATCGCTGGTCGGCTTGGAGCGCATCACGTCCGGCGAGCTCGTCGTCGACGGAGTCGCCGTGAACGCCGGGTCTCGCCTCGATGCCCGCGACCGACGCAGACTGAGCCACACCGTTCAGATGGTGTTCCAGGATCCTTACTCGTCGCTCAATCCCATGCGCAGCATCGGGTCGGCCCTGAAGGAGGTGGTCAGGCTGCACGACCCGTCGGCGACCGACCCCTCGGCCCGGGTCGCCGAGCTGCTCGAGTCCGTCGGTCTGCCCGCGGAGCTGGCACAACGCAAACCGGTTATCCTGTCCGGTGGCCAGCGGCAGCGAGTCGCCATCGCACGTGCGCTGGCGGTCCGCCCGAAGCTCCTCGTCTTCGACGAACCTCTTTCCGCGCTCGACATGTCAGCACAGGCACAGGTCCTCAACCTGCTCACCAGGCTGCACCGCGACCGCGGCATCGGTTACCTCTTCATCACCCACGACCTGGCGATGGTCCGTCAGATCGTCGATCGCGTCTACGTGTTGTACCGGGGCGACATCGTCGAGTCGGGTCCCGTCGACGAGGTGCTGGCACGCCCGGCGGACCAGTACACGAAGAAGCTCATCGAGTCCATACCCCGGCCGACGGGGACCTGGCTCACGTGACGATTGTGGAGGTGGCATGGGCCGGCGAATGGCGGTCGACTGGATCTCGGTGGCGCCGGTCAAGGGCCTCCGTCTGCTCCCGCGCAGCGAGGTGCGGCTGACGGCCGACGGCGTGCCCGGCGACAGGGCGTTCTTCGTCGTCGACGACCGGAACGTGATGATCAGCATGAAGCGTGTCGGCCCCCTTGCGGCGGTCGTGCCCGATCATGACCCAGTGGCCGGCCGGCTCGCCCTGCGATTCCCCGACGGCCGTTCGGTGGCGGATACGGTGCGGCTGGGTGCTGCGACGCGAGTGCGCTTCTTCGACACGGAACTGCGCGCCCGTCCGGTCGAAGGCGAGTTCTCGGCGGCGCTGTCCGAGCACTGCGGCGTCTCCTTGCGCCTGATGGCCACGCCACCCGGGTGGCTGTCGTTCGACCGCAGGCAGGGCGTCGTCTCCGTGCTGTCACTCGCCTCGCTCGAGCGGCTGCGTGAGGTGGCCGGGCTGGCCGAGCCGATCGATCACCGACGTTTCCGCATGACCTTCGGGTTCTCCGGCCTCGACGCGCACGAGGAGGACCAATGGGTCGGCCGTGACCTTCAGGTGGGCGAGGCGGTCCTGCGGATCGCCGGGCATGTGGGCCGTTGCGCCGCGACGACCCGGCACGCCGACACGGGTGTCATGGACCTCAAGACGCTCCGTCACCTGGCAGCTTACCGAGGCGACCTGGCGACGACGGAGCCCTTGCCGTTCGGCGTGCACGCCCAGGTCGTCCGGCCCGGTCCGGTCAGTGTCGGCGACCCGGTCATGCTGCTCGCGGGGACGGTCGAACCCCGGTCACGGGAGGTCAGCGACGCGGATCGAACGGTGTGATGTCCGGCGCGGGGATCGAGACATCGCGCGCCTGAGCGGACCACGCTGTCGACAGTCCGGCAGTCCCGGCTGCGCCGCGGCGCCGGCTATGCGTCACGTCTGCTGGGCCAGGGCATCAGGGTCCAGGCCGCGAACGACGCCGATGACACCCGGCACGCTCCTGATCGCATGCAGCGTGCCCGCGACGAACTTCTCCGCGCTGTGCCCGCTCTCGTGCCGGATCACCAGACGCTCATCGGCCCCGCCGAAGATCACCTCGGTGGCCAGCTCGTAACTCGGCAACCGCAGGGAGTGGATCTGTGTGCCGGCCACGGTCGCGCCACGTGCTTCGACATGGCCTCCGGTGTCAGCGACAGGACGGTCGACCGTGGGCGGGCCGTGCTCGGCGAGCCGCTCGGCGAGCTCCCTGGCCGTCCCGCTCGGCGCGTCCGGCTTGTTCTGCGACGCGTAGTCGACGATCTCCCAGGTCCGCAGATACTGTGCGGCCAGCAGCGCCGCCTGGGTCAGAACCGTGGCGCCGAGCGAGAAGTTGCCCCCGGCGAACACCCCGACGCGGGCCATGCGCGCGACCTCGTCGATTTCCTCGAGGTCGCGCGCGCTCAGTCCTGACGATCCGACGACCACGTGCACGCCGTGCTCTATGGCCTGGATGGTGTGGGCGCGGATCGTCTCGTGCGAGGTGTAGTCGACGACCACGTCGACGTCGTCGAGCGCCTCGGCCAGCCGGCCGTGCACGGGGACGCCGATCGTGTCCTGCCCCCACGCCGTGCCGAGGTCGCTGCCGGCTGCGGAGCGGCTCACGGCGGATACCAGCTCCAGGTCAGGAGCTTCGATGACCGCTGCGGCGACGGCGCGGCCGGTCCAGCCGGTGGCGCCGGCGACGCACACACGAACGCTCATCTCATCCTCCATGCTGTGGCCATCTTCTATTTAAAATAGCACATGTAGTAGGTAAAGTATTATATGTGAATGAGCGGAACCGACTTTGAGCGATCAGTGCGGCCATCGTGCGGCGCCCAGGGGCAAGGCCGGCGCGGCGGCCGGGCTTCGATCGCCACCTCCACCGCCCCGCACGGGGTATGCCGTGTGGATTGCGGCGGTTTTCGTCTATGTGGTCGCCGCCTTCTATCGGTCGGCGCTTTCCGCGGCCGGCCCCGCCGCCGTGGATCGTTTCGACATCACCGCGACACAGCTCGGCGGCCTGGTCGTAGGTCAGTTGCTCGTCTATGCGGCGATGCAGATTCCCGTCGGCATGCTGGTCGACCGATTCGGCCCCCGGTGCCTGCTCGTCGCCGGAGCCACCGTGATGACCTGCGCCCAACTGGGGTTCGCCGTCACGGGTGAGTACATCGGTGCTCTCGTCGCACGAATGCTCGTCGGAACCGGTGACGCCATGATCCTCATCAGCGTGCTCCGTCTCGTCACCGCCTGGTTCCCACAGAGACGCTCGATGGTGATGGTCACGACCACGGCGGCTGTCGGCGGACTCGGCGCGCTCGCCGCCGCGGCACCACTCTCCCGGTCGCTGCTCGCGTTCGGCTGGACGGCGACGCTCCTGGTCAGCGCATCGTTCGGGGTCGTCGTGGGAGTACTCGCCCTCGTGGTCGTCAGGGACACACCCCGCCGGTCAGGGAAATGCGCTCCGGACAGCTTGCCTACGATCATCCGCGACGTACATGTGACGTGGCGCAACCCGGGCACGAAGCTGGGATTCTGGTCGCATTTCGCGCTTCTGTTTCCCTTCAACGTGTTCTGCCTGCTCTGGGGCTATCCGTACCTCATCCAGTCAGAGCACGTCGCGCGGGAGACCGCTGCCGTCATGGTCGGTCTGCCAACCGCCGTGGTCGTCGCCGGCGGGCCACTGATCGGCGCTTATGTCGCCCGGCACAGCCGGCTGAGGCCGACGATCGTCATGGCCGTTCTGGCCGGTGCCGCCCTGACGTGGACTGCCGCGCTGCTCTGGCCCGGAGACGCGCCGCTCGCGCTGCTCGGTGTGCTTGCTGTGGCCGTCGGGATCTGCGCCCCGGCGTCGATGATCGGTTTTGACATGGTCCGTACGTCCGTCTCTGGATCACAGCTCGGCCGGGCGACGGGGATCGTCAACTTCGGCGGCTTCGGCGCGTCCGTACTCGTCGTCCTCGCCATAGGCATCGTCCTCGACGCCGGCTCTGCATCCCCGCCCGCCGAGACATACCGATGGGCGATGTGCCTGCAGTATCCGGTATGGCTGCTCGGCGGCATCCAGGTGTGGCGTTACCGTCACTGCCCTCGCCAGCCACCTGTTGACCGACCGGCCGGAACCACTATGTGAAGTATGCTGTACAACATATAACGCACACATGGAGCGGGATTGACGGTGGCCAACGAACTCGGCAATATCTCGTCGACGAGCTTCCGCGAACAGGCGGCGCGCGCGATTCGAAGGGCGATCTTCACAGGCAGGATCGCGCCGGGAGTGCTGTATTCGGTCTCCGCTCTTTCCGGCCAGCTGGGCGTGTCCGCGACACCGGTGCGGGAAGCCATGTTGGATCTCGTGAGCGAGGGACTGGTCGTCGCGGTCCGCAGCCGCGGCTATCGCGTCGCCGACCTCACCCCTCAGGATCTCGACCACATTCTCAGGCTTCGAGTGCTCCTTGAGGTGCCGACGAGCGGAGAGATCGCCGAGTCGCGCAACGACGACGACCTGCCTCGACTGCTCGAGCTCGCCGCCCGGTTGCCGGACCTGGCCGGCAGCGGCGACTACGAGACCTACTTGGAGAACGACCAGGAGTTCCATCTCGGCCTGCTCGCTCTTTCCGGCAACCCTCGACTCGTGAGCATCGTGGAGAAGCTCAGGAACCAGACCCGGATCTTCGACGTGAGCAAGCTCGCCGCCAGCGGTGGCCTCGCCGGCTCGGCCCACGAGCACCTCGAGATCATGGAAGCGATCAAAGACCGAGACCGCCAGCGCACCGAGGAACTCGTCGAGCACCACATCCTGCGCTCCCGACGTGCCTGGCCCGCCGAGAAGGCCGCCGGGTCCTGACGAGCCGGCCCCCACCAGCGGGGCCTCGGCCTCACGGTCCGCTGCGTACTGCTTGAAGCGATGGAGAACAGGCCCTTTCCCGGTGGTCATTCATGTGCAATGCTACATTTAAAACCTAGTGTGTGAGGTTGCTATGGATGAGGCAGCGCGCTCATTGTCCGCAACTGTGCGTACACGGTTGCGCCGGTTCCCCGAGCGCGGTCGGACAGACCGCGCCGACCTTGAGGCGATCCTGGACGACGGCCTGATGTGCTTCGTCGGCGCAGTCGTGGAGGGGTGCCCGCGGGTGGTACCGATGGTCTACGGTCGGATCGACGACACCCTCTACCTGCACGGATCCGTCGCCAACCAGGTGCTCACCGCCGCGAGGGACGGCGCTGAGCTCTGCGTGTCGGTGACGGACGTCGACGAGCTCGTCCTGGCGAACTCGTTGTTCCACCACTCCGTCAACTTCCGCTCCGCGATGATCTACGGCCGGGGACGGCTCGTGACCGACCAGCGCGAGCAGGTTGCGGGGCTGCGCGCCGCGGCCGACCAGCTCGTGCCGGGGCGCAGCGCGACGCTGGACGCCCCCACCCGCAAGCAACTGGCCGCAACGATAGTGATCGCCCTTCCACTGGAGGAGGCCTCGGTGAAGGTACGGCAAGGTCCGCCGAACGGCGAGGCCGGCGACTACGACCGTCCTATCTGGGCCGGGGTGCTACCCCTCACGCAGACCTGGGGCGAGCCGTTGTCCGACCCCAAGCTCCGCACCGCGACTGCCATCCCCGACCACGTCGCCAATATGGCCGGCCGGCCACTGCGGTGACGGCTGGGTGCGGCGCGCTGATCCGGTGGCGCGGCCATGGGTTCCCTTCCTCGACAGGTGACGGTGACGGCCGGGCGCCGCATCGGGCAAGGATGGCATGGTGACTATCACCGCGGACGTCGTCGTCGTCGGCGCCGGCGTGATCGGCTCGTCGACGGCTCTCGAACTTGCTCGCGCCGGCTTCCGGGTCGTCGTCGTCGATCGTCTCGGAGGGCCGGGACAGGGCTCGACGAGCGCATCGAGCGCGGTCGTCCGGTTCAACTACTCGACCTTTCCCGGCGTCGCCGCGGCGTGGGAGGCCCGACACTGCTGGGAGAGCTGGCCGGACCACCTCGGGTTCGTGGACCAGGCGGGAATGGCCCGGTTCTGGCGGACGGGCATGGTGTTCCTCGACGTCGACGTGGCGCCGAAGGAGAGGGTGGTGCCGCTGTTCGATCGGGCCGGCATCCCTTACGAGACGTGGGATGCGTCCCTGCTGGCAGAGCGGATCCCGGGACTCGACGTGGGCCGGTTCTGGCCACCCAAGAGGCTCGACGACGACGGGTTCTGGGCAGATCCCACGGAGCAACTCGGCGCCCTGTGGACCCCGGACGCAGGCTGGGTGGACGATCCCACGCTGGCTGCGGTCAACCTCGCTGACGCCGCCGGCCATGCGGGTGCGCGGTTCGTGTACGACAGTCAGGTCACCGCCGTACGACGAACCGGCGGCCGGGTCGCCGGCGTCGCCCTGGCGAACGGCGAACAGGTGGACGCGCCCATCGTGGTCAATGCGGCGGGACCGTGGTCGTCGGCCTTCAACCAGATGGCAGGCGTCGGTGACGACTTCGCCATCACGACCCGTCCGATGCGGCAAGAGGTGCACTTCGTGACCGCACCCCCCAACTTCAATCACGGCGACCGCCCTGGACCGGTGATCGCGGACCTGGACCTGGGCACCTATCTGCGCGGCGCACCCGGCAACGGGCTCTATGTCGGTGGCACCGAGCCGGAATGCGACCCGATGCAGTGGCTGGACGATCCGGACGAGGCGAACCTCCGCCCGACAGTGGCGCTTTTCGACGCGCAGGTGACCCGCGCCGCACGGCGCTTTCCCAACCTGAGTGTGCCGGCGCGGCCAAGCGGCATCGCCGGTGTGTACGACGTCTCGACGGACTGGACTCCCCTTTACGACCGCACCTCGCTCGACGGTTTCTACGTCGCGATCGGCACCAGCGGCAACCAGTTCAAGAACGCACCCGTCGCCGGGCGTTTCATGGCGGCGATCGTCGCTGCCGTGGAGAACGGGCACGACCACGACAGCCACCCGGTGCAGTACCGCGGTGAGCACACCGGTCTCACCGTCGATCTCGGGGCGTTCTCCCGTCGGCGAACGGTCAACGCGGACTCCACCGGGACCGTGATCGGGTAGTGCTGCCCCCGGAACGATCGCCGGCTTGGCCGTCCCCACTTTCCACCTGGTGACCTGCTTCCTCCAGACCGTTGACGCGTGCGTCGGGGGCGAACGCCGGGGATCGGTGCTCACTGTTTGCGGCTGCGAGCAGGGAGAGGCGTCACGATAGGCGCGGCAGGCGCACGAGAAGCTGGGGACACGCAGCGTCACTGGGCCGCGCGGAGCGTGATTGTCGGCGGCCGATCAATCCGGATACAATTACCTGTGCCAGCAGGAACCGATGCCCCTCACACCTTCACGGCGACCGCCCGCCGCGCGCAGATCATCACTGCCACCATCGACACGATCGCCGAACTCGGTTACGGCCAGGCCACGTTCGCCCGGATCGCCGAACGCGCCGGCCTGAGCAGCACCCGGCTGATCTCCTACCACTTCGCGGGCAAGGCCGAACTCATGAGCGCCGTTGTGGCCGAGGTCTACGGGCGGCTCGGCCCGTTCATCGCCGAACGCATGACCGGCCACCCTGACGCACGCGGCGAACTGCGCGCGTACATCACCGGTGCGATCGAGTTCATCGCCGAACACCGCGTCCAGATGCAGGCCCTGATGGCGATCTTCCTGAATTTCCGAGACGTCGAGGGCGGCAGCCGCTCCTACGACGCCGCCAACGACCGCAACGTCGTCGGCCACGTCGAGGCCATCCTGCGCAAGGGCCAGGACAACGGCGAGTTCCGCGACTTCGACACCTTCGTCATGGCCGCGACCATCCAGCGGAGCATCGACGGCCTGCCCTTCCTGCTGCAGAGCGCGCCTGACCTCGACCTGCCCGGCTACGCCAGAGAGCTGACGACCCTGTTCGATCTGGCCACGCGCGCACAACCTGCGCGGCCGGAGGAACCGCCGTCGCCGCAGGATCGTTGAGCAGGCAGGCGGACCACCGAGTTTCGGGAGTTCAGCGTGGAGATCACCGGCATCATTTCCGGTCTCATCATCGGCATCGTGATCGGCGCTCTGGGGCGGCTGGTCATCCCAGGGCGGCAACGCATCCCCATCTGGCTGACCATCGTGATCGGCGTCGTCGCCGCGCTGATCGGCACGGCCGTCGCGGCGGCCCTCGGGGTCGCCGACACCGGCGGCATCGACTGGATCGAGCTGGGCATCCAGGTCGCCCTGGCCGCCCTGGGCGTCTCGCTGTCGGTCGGCATGTACGGCAGACGCCGCGAGTGACGTACGGGCGGCGGGCGGCGCACCCACGGCCGCCCGTCGCCCGCAGTCCGGCGTTCCCGTGATCACGACGGGACGCGGGCCGCTTTGAGCTTCGCCGCCGTCTCCACCGCGCGCCGCGCCTGGTAGCGGCCACTTTCCAGGGCCAGTTCGCCGGGCTCGCCGTCACTGTCGAGGTGGGTGGTGCCGTACGGCGTGCCGACCTGGAACTGGATGGAGTGGGTGTATCCGGGCGGGACGATGATGCCGCCCCAGTGGTAGAAGATCGTGTGCAGCGAGAGCAGTGTGCTTTCGTGCCCGCCGTGTCGTGTGCCGGCCGAGCCGAAGGCGCCATAGACCTTGTCGGCCAGCAGCCCCTGCTGCCATACCGGCCCGGTGATGTCGATGAACTGCTCAGCGCACGAACGTCGACTCGTAGAGCACGAGCAGATGCTCCAGAACCCGCTCCTCCGGCCAGCCCCGACCGACCATCATGCGGTCGAACAGGTCGGTCGAGATCAGGCTCCAGAGCATGTCGGCCGCCGTGTCGACGGTCCACGGGGGCGCCAACCGGTCCTCGTCGGCGAGGCGGGCGGCGATGCGGCGGCAGTTGTCCATCTGGGCGATCGCGACCGTCTCCTTGTGCCGGGCGGCGTCGGCGTCGTGGGGGTCGACCCGGCTCAGCGCGTGGTTCATCGCGGTCAGGCGCGGGTGGTAGCGGACCAGGTGGCGTACCCACGCCCGCAGCCCCTCCGCCGCGTCGGGAGCCTTCCACACCTCGGCCAGCGACTCCGCCAGCCCTTCCCGCCCGGCCACATGCCCGAACAACGCGGTCACCAGGTCGGTACGAGAGCGGAAGTGCAGATAGACCGCGCGCCGGGAGACACCCGCGCGGGCGGCGACCTCGGCCATCGTCAGGGCGTCGAACCCGTCACGCTCCAGGATCTCCCTGGTCGCCGCCAGCAGGGCGTCGCGGGTGCGCCGGCTGCGCGCGTTGTGCGGATCATCGATCGCCGGTGCCATGGCCGCCTCTCGTAGCTGACAACTGCGCATCATGTGCACTTTACTCGGCGACCCGTCCACCCGCACGATGGCGGTAGCCTGCGTCCCATGAGGCGCGCTTGGGCCATGCCGACGGTGTTCGCGGTCTGCGGCCTGCTGGCGGCGATCACCCAAGTGTCCAGCGGTGCTCCCGGCGCGGCCGTCGCTCTGCTGCTGGTGTTCGGGCTCCTCGCCGTCATGCACTCGTCGCTGGTCTTCCCGCGGTCGATCGCCGCGGTGGAGGCGCAGCGCCGCAGCGCGGTCGACGGCCGGCCGATCGTCTACTGGAGGCCGGGGTGCAGATACTGCCTGCGCCTGCGGATCCGATTGGGCCGCAACGCCCACCGGATGCACTGGGTCGACATCTGGCGTGACCCGGACGGTGCGGCGGCGGTGAGGGCGGCCAACAACGGCAACGAGACGGTGCCGACCGTCGTGGTGACGGGCCAGGCACACGTCAACCCCGATGTCGCCTGGGTGCGCGGGCAACTCTCCCCACCTGCCTGATCGCCGGTGAGGCCGTCAGAACGGCCGCGCGACCCCATGCGCCACCACGAAGTCATGGCGCGGTGGAGCGCAGGGCCGTACCCCTCGGGGTGGTGTGGCACGGCGGGTGCGGTGACGCCGGTCTCGTTCCGGAGAAGCGCGGTCAGCGGATCGTGTAGCCGCCGTCCACGAGGATGTCCGCGCCGTTGATCATGTCGGAGCCGTCCGAGGCGAGGAACAGCGCCGTGGCGGCGATCTCCTCGGGAAGGGCGAAGCGGCCCGTGGGGATCTGCGCCTTCAACGCCTCGCCCTTCGGCCCCTCCCACGCCTTGCGCCCCAGGTCGGTGAGCACCACGGTGGGGGAGACGGTGTTGACCGTCACTCCGCGCCCCGCCCACTCGGAGGCGAGCACCTTCGACAGGCCCACCACGCCGAACTTGCTGGCGCAGTACGCGGCATGCTGGTCGAGGGCCACGGTCGCGGCCTGCGACGCCAGGTTGATGATCTTGCCGCGGCCGGCGGCCAGCATGTGCCTGCCGACCTCCTGGCACATCAGAAAGGTGCCCTTGAGGTTGATGTCGATCGTCCGGTCGAACGCGCTGACGTCGAGTTCCTCGGCCGGAGCCAGGATCGCGACACCGGCGCAGTTCACCAGGATGTCGATGCGGCCGTAGGCGTCCACGACCGCGCCGGTCGCCGCCCTGACCGCGTCCGGATCGGCCACGTCGCACGCGAACCCGGCGTGACCCGCCCCGAGTTCCTTCGCCCTCGACCCGGCGGCCTCGTGGTCGATGTCGACGACGGCGACCCGGGCCCCCTTGGCAGCGTACGTGGCGGCGATGGCCGCGCCGATGCCCGACGCGCCGCCGGTCACCAGCGCCACCCTGCCCTCCAGCCCGAACGTGAGGTCGAGGGTATTCTCCGCTGCCGTCATGAGCACTGCTCCTCGCTGTTGATCTGTACGGCCTGCTTGTCCTGTTCGTCGCCGGTGACGAGGGACGAGTGCACCAGTTCCTCGCCCAGCCGCAACGTCTCGGCCTGGTCGGCCAGGTCGTGTCCCGACTCATAGTTCAGCAGGGTCCGGACCTTGGCGGCCGAGCTGGAGTTGGCGTCGAAGCGGTAGCCGAGCCAGTCGCTCGCCAGGCGGCGGGCCAGTTCGAGGCCGACGACCCGCTGCCCGAAGCAGAGGATCTGGGCGTTGTTGCTCAGCACGGACCGTTCGACGGAGAAGCTGTCGTGCGCCGTCACCGCGCGGATGCCGGGCACCTTGTTGGCGCTGATCGCGACCCCCAGCCCGGTGCCGCACACCAGCAGCGCGCGGTCGGCCTCCCCGGCGGCGACCATCCGGGCCGCCGTGACGGCGATGTGCGGGTACGGTGTCGTGTCGTCGGCCCCGACCCCGATGTCGACGACCTCGGCCACCCTGGCGTCCTCCTCCAGGTCGGCCTTCAGGACGTTCTTGTACTCCAGGCCGGCATCGTCGGAACCGACGATGATGCGCCATTGGTGAGGCATGGCCCCCCATCCCTTCCTCTTCGTACGACTCAGCGGGCGCGTTCCAGCACGTCCGCGACGGCGAGGGCGCACAGGGCGAGCGACGTCGCGCCCGCGTCCGGGGTCCCCACGCTGCGTTCGGCGAGGGGACGCGCCCGGCCCACCCGGGGACGCAGGCCGGCGGTCGCCCCGGCCGCGGACTCGCACACCAGCGCGGATTCCCTCCAGGCGGCGGTCAGCTCCGCCCCGGATCCGACGCGTTCGGTCAGCGCCTCGCAGAACGGCACGAAAGCGTCGACCATCGTCTTGTCACCGGGCTGTGCCCTGCCGAGTTCGAGCAGCGCCTTCAGCCCTGCCGCGACGGCGTCCGCGACGTCGGAGCCGGTGATCTTCTCCCGGTCGTCTCCCAGGCTCCGGCCGACGGCGCACAACACGGCGCCCCAGAGCACGCCCGACGTGCCGCCGGCCTTCGCGGCCCACGCCTCGCCCGCCGCGACCAGGACCGACCGCGCTCCGGCTCCCGCTCCGGCCGCCTCACGGGCGGCGGCGAACGCGGCGGACGAGCCCTTGACCATCCCGCGCCCGTGATCGCCGTCGCCGGCCACGGCGTCGATGCGGCCCAGCCTGGCCTCGGCCCCGGCCATGGCGGCGGCCATCGCCTCGAGCGCCGAGACGGCGACCTGGGCGCAGGCGCGGGAGGCGGGCGAGCCGGGCGCGGCCACGGACGGCTGGTCCGGGTGCGCGGTCCCGGCCAGGTGGTCGGGGCGTCCGCCGAGCCGATCGCGTGACCCGGCGTCACCGGGCGCCGCCACCCCGCGAAGGACCTCCGTGCGCGGTTCCACACGGCCCCTGCGGAAGGCCGGGGTGTCGGCGGGCGCGCACCACAACCGTTCCAGCTCTTCGTCGAGGAAGACCAGAGTCAGGGAGCACCCGGCCATGTCGAGGCTGGTGACGAGCTCGCCCACCTCCGGCGCGACGACCTCGAGCCCCTGTTCGGCGAGCAGCGCGGCCACGGTGCGCCAGACGACGAAGAGCTCCTCGTACTTCGTGGTGCCGAGGCCGTTGAGTATCGCGGTCACCCGGTCGCCGGAACCGGCGGGCTTCTCCGCCAGCACGCCGGACACCAGCCGCCGGGCCAACTCGGCGGCGGGCGGCAGCGCGTCCTCGCCGACGCCGGGCTCGCCGTGGATGCCGAGGCCCACGCCCATGCGCCCGGAAGGTACGGCGAACAGCGGCTCGGTGCCGCCGGGCATGGTGCACCCGGCGAAGGCCACCCCGAGCGTGCGGGTCCTGTCGTTGGCGTGGCGGGCGACCCGTTCGACCGCGTCGAGGTCGTAGCCCTCTTCGGCGGCGGCCCCCGCGACCTTGAACACGACGAAGTCCCCGGCGATCCCGCGGCGTTCGCCGGCCTCCGACGCGGGCGCGCTGGCGATGTCGTCGGTCACGAACACCACGCGGGTGTCGATGCCCTGCTCCTTCAGCCGCTGCTGGGCGAGGGTGAAGTTCATGACGTCGCCGGCGTAGTTGCCGGTGGAGAAGAGCAGACCGGCGGTGCCGGCGGCGGCTCTGCCCACCGAGTACGCGTCCTGCGCCGACGGCGAGGTGAAGATGTTGCCGACGACGGCGCCGTCGGCGAACCCGTGCCCGACCACGCCGCAGAAGGCGGGGTAGTGCCCGGAGCCGCCGCCGACGACGACCGCGACCTTGCCGGGCGGCGTCTCGGTGGCGCGTACGACGCCGCCCGGCACGCCGGTCACGGTGCCGCGGTGCACGTCCAGGAACCCCGCGAGCATGTCGTCGGTGAAGGTGGCGGGGTCGTCGTACAGACGGGTCATTGAGGTTGTCCCTTCGGTCGCGGGGGGCGAGCGCGGCTGCGTGTCATCGCTGGGGGTTGATCACGGACTTGACGGCGAGCGGGTCGCGTTCGGCGGCGAGCAGCGCCGCCTCCGCCTCCGCGAGGGGGAAGTGGCCGGTGACGAGGCTGTCGACGTCGACCCGGCCGGAGGCGGCGAGCGCGATGGCCGCGGCCCAGGTGTTGGCGTAGCGGAACGTGCCCGTGACCTCGATCTCGCGGCTCTGGACGAACGTGAGCGGCAGCGGCAGCCCGTCGTCGCCCATCCCGACCAGCACCGCGCGGCCCGCCCTGCTCAGGGTACGCAGCGCGTCGGTCGTGGCGCCCTGGTGCCCGGAGCACTCCAGCAGCACGGTGGGCTCGATCCCCGTCTCGCCGAGCGGTGTGTCCCCGGCGTTGACGGTGGCGGTCGCGCCCAGCTCCTGAGCGAGCTTGAGCCGGTGCGGGTTCAGGTCGGCGACCACGATCTCGGTGGCGCCGAAGGCGCGGGCGCACTGCGTCGCCACCAGCCCGATCGGTCCCGCGCCGGTGATCAGTACGCGGCTTCCCGCATCCACGCGGCCCTTGCGGCAGGCCCAGACCCCGACCGACAGCGGCTCCAGCAGCGCGGCCGCGTCGTCCGAGATCGAGTCGGGCACCGGATGGGCGAAGGCCGCGTGCACGGTGACGTATCCGGCGAGCGAGCCGTCGATCGGCGGCGTCGCGAAGAAGCGCATCCCGGGGCAGAGGTTGTAGCGCCCGGAGAGGCACTCCTGGCAGGTCAGGTCGGGTACGCCCGGCTCGACGGACACCCGCTGCCCGATCCGGGAGGCGTCCACACCGGGCCCGACGCCGGTGACGACGCCCCCGGACTCGTGCCCGAGCACCATGGGCCGCTCCACCACGAAGTCGCCGATGCGGCCGTGCTGGTAGTAGTGGACGTCCGAGCCGCACACGCCCACCGCGTCGACCCGCACCAGCACCTCTCCGGGTCCGGGCTGGGGGACGGGTCGCTCCTCGATCGCCAGGTGCCGGATGCCACGCAGGACCGCCGCCCGCATCGTCGTCATGGAGGATCTCCTCGTTGCTCGGGCCGGCCTACTCGGCCGTCTCCTCGTTGGCGATGTCGCCGGTCTTGAGATTCGCCTCGATCAACGCGGGCAACTGCTGGAGGAACTGGTCCTTCTTGGTGACCACGTGCTCCATGTAGGTGTCCACGTTGTCCTTCGTGACCTTGGGCATCAGGTAGACGGGGGTCTTGTCGACCTCCTCGCCCTTGGCGATCTTGGCGGCCACGGCCAGGCCGGTGGCCAGCTCGACGGTGCCGTGCTGCAGGTTGGTGCCGATGAAGTCGCCGCTCTTGACGGCGTTGAGCCCGTCCTCGATGCCGTCGACGCCGACGATCGGGATTCTGGCGCCGGCCTCGCGGGTGGCCTGAAGGGCGCCGAGCCCCATGTCGTCGTTCTCCGCGACGACACCGTCTATCTTGTCGCCGAAGCTGGAGAGCCAGTTCTTCATCTTGTTGACGGCCTCGTCGCGCTTCCAGTTGGCGGTGTCCTTGGCGAGGATCTTGATGTCGGGGTACTTGGCCAGGACGTTCTGGATGCCCTTGGTACGGTCGATCTCGCCCGACTGGCCCAGCGGGCCCTGGAGGACGACAATGTTGCCCTTGCCGTCGAGTTCGTCCGCCATCATCTGCATCTCCTGCTCGCCGGCCTTGACGTCGTCGGGCAGGACGGTGCCGGCCAGGTCCTTGCTGTCGAGTCCGGCGTTCACGGCGAGGAACGGGATGTCCTTCGCCTTGGCCGCGGCGACCTGCGGGCCGAGCGAGTCGGCCTGGACGGGGACGACCATGATGGCGTCCACGCCGGCGTTGACGTACTGGTCGACCTGGCTGGCCTGGGTGCTGACGTCCAGGTTTGCCGAGTTCCAGAGGACCTCGATGTCGTTGGCCTTGGCGTAGGCGTCGATGCCGGCCTTCCCCGCGGTGATGAAGGACGACATGTCGTAGACGCTGATGCCGACGCGGAGCTTTCCCTCGCCGGACGCGCCGGCATTGGGGTCGCCCGCGCCGCAGGCGGAGGTGGCCAGCAGGGTCGCGCCCGCGGCGGCGAGGGCGACGGCACGCAAGCTTTTCATGCGCATGGAGACTCCATTGGTGCGTTTCGTGCAGGTCTGTGGGCGAGGTGGGGCGTCAGCCCCTACGTTTGGCGGACCAGACGTCCACGGTGACGGCGGCGACGATGAGCGCTCCCTTGATCACGCTCTGCCAGTAGGCGGGGACGACGAGGATGTCGAGGCCGTTGTTCAGTGTCTGGATCAGGAACAGGCCGAGCGCCGTGCCGAGGATGCTGCCCCGGCCGCCGAGCAGGCTCGCGCCACCGATGACGACGGCGGCGATGGCGTCGAGCTCGTAGCCCTCGCCGAGGTTGGGCGGGCCGGAGATGACCCTGGATGCGAGCATCACGCCGGACAACCCGGCCAGCAGCCCGCTGAGCGCGTAGACGCTGAACAGGATCCGGGTGGCCTTCACACCGGCGATCTGCGCCGCGACGGGGTTGCCGCCCACCGCGTAGACGCGCATCCCGTACGAGGTCCGTTTCATGATGAGGGCGAGCGCGACGATGCCGACGATCATCACCACGACGGGGATCTGCAGGCCGAAGATCTGGTTGTTGGCGATCTCGCCGAAGTTCTGCGGAAGGCCGTTGATCGGCGCTCCCTGGCCCACGACGTACGCCAGCCCGGACGCCGTGGTCAGCATGCCGAGCGTCGCGATGAACGGCGGCACGTTCACCTTCGAGACCAGGAAGCCGTTGACCGCTCCCGCCGCGAGCCCGACGAGCATGGCGACCACCAGGGACAACCAGAGCCGTTCCGGATGGTCCTTCACCGTGTAGGCCGCTGTCATGGCGCTGAGCGCGATGACGCTGCCCACGGACAGGTCGATGCCGCCGGTGAGGATGACCAGCGTCTGGCCCAGCGCGATGAGCGCGAAGGGCGCCGCGGCGATGGCGATCGTCTGGAGGTTGTCCAGCGTTCCGAACCGGGCGCTCCGGTAGCTGAAATAGGCGATGATCAGGAGCATCACCACCACCATCGAGTGGCGGATCAGCTGGTCGCGGATCCATGGTCCGGACAAGCGCCAGGGCAGGAGCCGCGCGGCCGCTCCGCCCGGGTTCGTGGGCTCCTGGGCTGACTCCTGCGTGGTCATCGGCCCTCCTTCTCGGTGTGTTGGGGCGCGGGGGCGCTGTCCGGGTTCAGTCCGGCGGCGTACCTGAAGATCAGGTCCTGGACGTGGGGCGAGGACAGATCCTCGCGGGCGAGTTCGCCCGCGACCGCTCCTCCGCGCATGACGAGCGCCCGGTGGGCCAGGCTGAGGATCTCGGGCATGTCGGAGGAGGCCATGACCACGGCCATGCCCGACGCCGCGAGTTCGGTGATGACGCGGTAGATCTCGCTGCGCGCGCCGACGTCGACGCCGCGGGTGGGCTCGTCGAGCAGCAGCACGTTGACGCTGCCGGTCAGCCAGCGCGCCAGGACCACCTTCTGCTGGTTGCCGCCGGACAGCGTGCCGACCTGCTGCGACAGTCCGCGGCTGCGCAGCTTGACCGACTCCATCGCCGCGCCGACCTGCCGGCCGCGGCTGCGCTGCCGCAACCAGCCCGCGACGGTGAAGCGGGAAAGGCGGGGGAGGGAGCCGTTGTCCAGCACGTTCATGGTCAGCACGGCCCCGGCTCCCTTGCGGTCCTCGGGGACGAGGGCCATGCCGCCGGTGATGGCGGCGGCGGGGGCGTTGCGCCTGACGGGTCTGCCGGCGACGGTGACGGTCCCCGCGGTGCTTCTGCGCACGCCGAAGATCGCTTCCAGGAGTTCGGTACGGCCGGCCCCCACGAGCCCCGCCAGACCGAGGATCTCCCCGCGGCGCACGGTCAGGTCCACCGGCCGCGGGTAGCCGCTGACGTGCAGCCCGCTGACCTGGAGGGCGATCTCGTCACCCGGGGCGTGCAGGTCGGGGAAGAAGCCCTGGAGCTCGCGCCCGATCATCGCGTGCACGATCTCGTCGTCGGTGATGTCGCCGATCGGCCGGTCGAGGACCAGCCCTCCGTCGCGCAGCACGACCACCCTGTCCGCCAGGGCGCGGATCTCCTCCATCTTGTGGGTGGTGTAGAGCATGGCGACGCCCTGCTCACGCAGCCTGCCGATGACGGCGTAGAGCCGTTCGACCTCGCGTTCCGAGATGGCCGAGCTGGGCTCGTCCAGCAGCAGGATCCGCGCGCCGCCGCTCGTGCTCTTGACGATCTCGACGAGCTGCCGCAGGCCGACCGGCAGCCGCCGCATGGTCGCCTGCGGGTCGATCTCCACGCCGAAGACGTCGAGCAGTTCGCGGGCCCTGCGCGCCATCCCCCGCCGGTCGAGCAGCCCCGCCCGCGTGCGCAGTTCCCTGCCGATGAACAGGTTCTCGTACACCGTCATGTCCATGATCGGCGCGAGCTCCTGGGGGATGATCGCCACCCCGTTCCGGTGGGCCGCCTGCGGGTCGCCGTGGGGCAGCGGCTCGCCCCCGATCAGGACCCGGCCTCCGTCCGGCTTGACCTGGCCGGACGCGATCTTCATCAGCGTCGACTTGCCCGCCCCGTTCTCCCCGGCGAGAGCGGTGACGGAACCTGCCTCGAGAGCAAGTGAGACGCCCTTCAGCACGGGCACGCCGCCGAATGCCTTGTCCAGGTCCCGGCACTCCAATGCGACATCTTCCACGACTGCTCTCCAGTCCCGGCCTGACGGCTCGGTGTTCGGTCGGGGCCTGCCCGGAGGGCGGCGGCGGTCCGGAACGGGTCCGGACGCGTACGGGAAGGTGCCGGTGCGAGAAGCCGATCCAGGTCAGGGTGGCCGGCGCTCGCCCGACGGGTTCCGAGCGAGACCCCTTGTTGTTTCCTTGTGTGAACATCACACGAGGCGACATCTCAGTGTCAAGGGTGTGTTACCTATTCGATACCTCTCGCATGGAGCGTCACCTGCGCTCCAACGAGCAGGAGAAGGCAGCATTACGTAGCCTTGAACCAGGCGGCCGCATCATCTATCGTTCACTCGCCAGCAGGTCCATGGCGTCTCCAGGCGAGACTGCGTGTGTGACAGTTGACAAGACTGAACAGCAAAGGAGAACAAAGACGGCATGGGCGTCAGGAGCAGCGTGGACCTGGAGAGCAGACGCCAGGCGCTGGCCGAGCTGCTTTCGTCCAGCGGCAGTCTGCGCATCGAAGACCTGGCCGCCCGCTTCGAGGTCAGCACCATGACCATCCGGCGGGATCTGCAGGCCCTGGAGGACGAAGGCCTGGTCCGCCGCGTGCGCGGCGGCGCCGTCAGCTCCGCGCAACCCTTCGAGGCGCGCAAGAGCCGGGCCTGGCGGGCCAAGGAGGAGATCGCGCGCAAGCTGACCAGCCTGGTGCCCTCCGGCGGGGTCGGCATCTGCATGGACGCCTCGTCGACGCTGGCCGTGCTGGCCGGCTCGATGCCGCCCGCCGAGAACCTCTCCGTCGTCACCGACGGGATCGAGACGTTCCTGACCCTGACGAGGAACCCGCGGGTGCACGCCTACCTGACCGGAGGCCAGAAGGACCCCAACGCGGGCAGCCTCGTCGGCCCCCTGGCCTCACTGACGCTGAAACAGTTCTCGTTCGCGCGGGCGTTCCTGTCCGCCGCCGCCGTCGACCCGCACTTCGGCACCAGCGAGTTCAGCGCGGAGGAGTGCGAGATCAAGCGGCTCATGGCCGAGCTGTCCGAGCACGTCGTCATGGCGGTCGACTCGCAGAAGCTCGGCACCGGAGCCGCCGCCCGCTGCCTGCCCTGGGACGGGATCGACCTGATGGTCACCGAGCTCGACGTCTCCGACGACCGGCTCGACCCCTATCGCGACCACGTCGAGCTGCTCTGACCCCGCCCTCCGCCGTTCACGGCATCGCGCGCCCGGCGCCCTCAACCGCGTACGTCACCAGCGTGGTGAGCACGTCCCTGACCGACGCGCGGTCGCGCACGTCGCAGAGCACGATCGGGACGTGCGCGTTCAGCCCGAGCGCCCGTCTGACCTTGACCGGGTCGTGGCGGCGGGCGCCGTCGAAGCAGTTCACGCCGACCACGAACGGGATGCCGCGCTGCTCGAAGTAGTCCACGGCGGGGAACGAGTCCTGCAGGCGGCGGGTGTCGGCGAGCACGACCGCGCCGAGGGCGCCGAGCGCCAGCTCGTCCCACATGAACCAGAACCGGTCCTGCCCGGGGGTGCCGAACAGGTACAGCCACAACCCCTCGCGGATGGTGATGCGGCCGAAGTCGAGCGCCACGGTCGTGGTGCTCTTGGACTCCACGCCCGAGACGTCGTCCACGCCGACGCCGCGCTCGCTCAGCAGCTCCTCGGTGTGCAGCGGCCGGATCTCGCTGATCGTGCCCACCATGGTCGTCTTGCCGACGCCGAACCCGCCCGCGATGAGGATCTTGATGGCCAGAGCCGAGGTGACCGCGGTCGCCCCCGGCTCACAGGCTGCGTAGTCCATCCAGCACTTCCCTGTAGATGTGTTCGTCGATCGTCTGCGCGACCGGGCGCGGGCGCTCGATGGTGACGAACCCCTCCCGCCGCAGGTCACCCAGGATGACCCGGGTGACGTTGAGCGGCAGCCGGAGGTGCGCCGCGACGTCCGCCACCGGCGTGGGCCTGCGGCACACCGACAACACGGCGCGATACTCCGGGATCAGGTCCGCGAGGGTGTGCGGGCCGCCGACCGTCGTGACGATGGCCACCAGGTCGAATGTCTCGCCCTGCGGGCGTGCCCTTCCCCCGGTCAGGCCGTACAGCCGGATCAGCGGCCCGGGATCCTGCCCTGTCACGGTCGTGAACCGTTCCAGGCGGGTGCCGGTGCCGCTCCTCTCGGCTGCGCGGAGAGGTGCTCGCCGACCCTTTTGACCATGAGCGCCATCTCGTACGTGACCATGCCCAGCTCGGCGTCGCCCGCGGCGAGCACGGCCAGCCGCGCGCCCTGACCGGCGGCGGTGACGAACAGGAAACCACCCTCCATCTCGATGATGGTCTGCCGTACGCCGCCCAGGCCGAAGTGCCGTCCCGCGCCCATGGCGAGGCTGTGGCTGCCGGCGGAGATGGCGGACAGGTGCTCGGCGTCCTCCCGGGTCAGCTCCCGGGAACCTCCCATGGCCAGCCCGTCGGAGGACAGCACGATGGCGTGCCGGATGCCGGGCACTCGCTGGGTGAGGTCGTCGAGGAGCCAGCTCAGTTCACTTCTGGGGTCGGGCATCGGGATGGTCGTCCTTTCGGTTCCACGTGTCGGCTCCGTGCCCGGCCTGGCGGCGTCCTTGCCGCCAGCCTTGCTGCATGGACGACATGAGTTGTGCGAGTTCCTCAGGCGAGCGCGCCGATACCGGGCGCCGCGCGGGGCCTCCGGTGGAACGCAGCTGGGGAGCCATGCTTGCCTGCGGTATCCGCATCGGCAGCCCGTCGAGGTCTTCGTCGGCGTCCTGAGCCGGCACCGTGACGCTCCATTCGGCGGAGGGTCCTGGCGGCTGGGACGCGGTGGGGGGCAACTGCCGTGGCGCCGGACGGGCCCCCGGCCGGCCCGGTTCGCCGTTCCTCGGCGCGGGCACGGCCTCGAACCAGGTGGCCGGCGCCGGCTCCACCGGGTCGGCGTGCTCGCCGTTGAGCGCGTCCGGCCGTTCGGGGGCGGCGGAGACGACACCGGAGAGCGTGCCGGACGGCGCCGTGTCGAGCGCCCGCGCGGGCCGGCCCGCCCGGTCACCTGGGGTGACGGAGGGTGTGGCGGAGCCTGCGAGCAGGATGGTGGGCAGCAGCACGATCGCGGTGGTCCCGTCGTACGGTGAGGGGCGCAGCGAGACCTTGACCCCGTGCCGGGCCGCGAGCCTGGACACCACGAACAGGCCGAGCCTGTCGCTGTCGGCGAGGTCGAACTCGGGCGGCTGGGCCAGCCGGGCGTTGTACTCCTGGAGCACGGTCGCGTTCAGCCCCAGCCCGCGGTCCTCCACCTCGATCGCGAAGCCGTTGGCCGCCGTCATGCTGCGGATCTGCACGGTCGTGTCGGGCGGTGAGAAGACGGTGGCGTTCTCCACCAGCTCGGCGACCAGGTGGATGACGTCGGTGACGGCCGCCCCGACGAGCATCGGGGCGTCGGGCATGGGCGCGACGGTGACGCGGGTGTAGTCCTCGACCTCCAACACGGCCGCGCGTACGACGTCGAACAGCGGCACGGGGTCGCGCCAGCGGCGTGCGGGGGCGGAGTCGGCCAGGATGATGAGGTTCTCGGCGTGCCGCCGCATGCGGGTGGTGAGGTGGTCGAGCTTGAACAGGTCCTCCAGGACCTCCGGCTCCTCCACGCGGCGCTCCATGGTGTCGAGCAGCGAGAGCTGGCGGTGCAGCAGCGCCTGGTTGCGCCAGGCCAGGTTGAGGAAGACCTGGCTGACGCCCTTGCGCAGGGTCGCCTGGCCCACCGCGGCCTCGACCGCGGTGCGGCGTACGGCGGAGAAGGCGTTGACCACGCGGTCGACCTCGGCCGTCTCCGCGGGGGCAAGACCGGGCGCCTCGGTGGCCGGGTCGACGTCCTCGCCGCGGCGCAGCCGGGCGACCAGCCGGGGCAGCCGCTGCTCGGCCAGTTCGACCGCCGAGGCCTGCAGCCGCTTGAGCTCGTCGATCAGCGACTGCCCGAACCGGTACGACAGCGCCAGCGACGCGAGCACCGCCGCCAGGCCCAGCAGCAGGACGAGCCCGATCCGCCAGTAGGCGCCGGTCTTCTGCCCCTCTGCCTCGGCGGCGGCGCGGGCCAGTTCCTCCTGCGTGTCGCGGTTGATCGTGTTGAACACGGCGTCGGCGTCGCTCTTCCACTGGGCCGGCTCCACCGGCGGCGCCCCGTTGGTGTCCCAGCTGAACAGTTCGTCCTCGACCTCGACCAGCCGTTTGTACGCGGCGCTGTCGACCAGCTTGTCGTAGTCGGTCCGCAGCTCGGGACCGGCGTCGCGTTCGGCGTTGGCGAAGACGAGCCGGCGGCTGGTCATGGCGGCGACGAACGCGGCACGGTCGGTGGGGGTCATCTTGCGCTGCACTATGGTGCTGGTGAGCACGGCGTGCTCGCGGCCGAGGTATTCGGCGGTGGCGTTGTAGGCGGCCATGCCGCGCACCGCCCGGTAGGAGGAGACGCTGCTCAGTGCGTCGCGGTCGTTGAACTGCCCGTTGGCGACGCTGATCAGGTTGTCGTAGGCCTGGATGATCGTCAGCGGCGGGGCCAGCACGCCGCCGTCGGCGGAGGCCCGCAGGGACTGGAGCCCGTCGAGCGCCCGCACGAGCGCCTGCACCTGGGCGGGGGTCTCGGCACCCGACGACTCGACGTCGACGGCGCCGATGACCTCGCGCAGGCGTTCGACCTTCTCGTCGGTGACGTGCCGCTGCTCGGACAGGGGCGCGTACGTGGCCGTGCTCTTCGGCGCCTCAGCCGAGAGCTGGCGTTCCCGTTGCAGTTCGACGATCAGTTGTAACAAGGGCGACCCGATGGCCTCCCAGCGGTCCTGCGTCTGGGAGACTTCGACGATCTCCTCCACGCTGGAGTAGGCGATGAACCCCCACAGAGCCACCATGGATACGAGCGGGAGCAGCAGAATCCTGAGCAGCTTGGTACGGAGAGGTGGGGGCGAGCTCATCCATCTTGTCCAATTCCGCGCGTGATGATGCGCCGCTGGCAGTCGCGACCTGGTACCGGCCCCCGAGAATCCCGTCACGACTGGTACGCCTGTGGTCCGTCCACTATGCCGATGGGGCAGATGTACTTCAAGCAACAGATGTGAACATTCGTCCCGAATGCCGGGTTGACTCTTTGTCAGCATACGTGTCGTGAATGTAACCGTGGGTAAACGTCACGGAAGGTGATGACGGCCCTGTCTTTCCTTACTGCCAGGCCTTATCTGTAAAGCCTTCCGGTCACCATGTTCGTCCCCTCCGCCACGGTTCACCTCCGCCGAGTCCGTCTCCACGGCAGGGCTTTCGTTCTGTCCAGAATCAAGGGACGATACGGGAGGAACGGGGCAAAACGGTCGGGCAACGGTTTTCGGCCTGCTCTTGACGTCCGTATAGGGACGTTCCTAGGTTGGCCTCCCAATGAACGCAAAGACAGTTCCACTGAGTGGAAGCGAGTCCCGCACCAGCTATCTCGCCCGGTTGCTCGACGTCCTGGACGTCGCGGTCACCCACGACCGCGCCCCCCTGCAACTGGGCGAGATCGCCGCGGCGGCGGGAGTTCCTCCCTCCACCGCGTCGCGGCTGGTCGCGCTGCTCGTCGAGCGTGGCTTCCTGGTGCAACTGGACAGGTCCGGCTACGCCGCCGGGCCGAGGCTGCTGCACCTGTCCGTACGGACGCTCGACCAGATGCACGCCGCCGACCGGCTGAAGGCCTCCGTGGAGGCCCTGGCCGAGCAGACCGGCGAGAGCGCGAGCGCCGGCCTGCTGGTGGGCGACGAGATCGTGCTGGTGGCGCGGAAGGAGCCCGAGCACTCGCTGCGGGCCGTGGCGCGCGTCGGTGACGTGCTCAACCCGCACACCTCCGCGATGGGCAAGGCCGTACTGGCGATGTTGCCCGCGCGGCGGCGGCTCGCGGTGCTGCGCACCGCCGTCGGCGACCGGGCCGAGCAGGCGTTGCGCGAGGCGGAGGCCGAACTCGCCACCGCCCGCACGGAGGGATTCGCCGTCGATGAGGAGAGCTACGCGGTCGGCCTGCGCTGTCGCGCCGCCGCGATCCTCGACCGGTCGGGGCACGCGGTGGGCGGCATCTCGGTCGCCGGCCCCGCGGCGCGCTTCACGCGCGAGAACGCCAACGCGTGCGTGCCCGCGCTGCTGGCCGAGGTCAAACGGCTCTCCCTGGAGATCAGGAGTAACCATTGAGCACGTCGCAGAGCCTGTACGAGCGCGCGAGCCGGTACGTCCCCGGCGGGGTGCATTCCAACACCCGCTTCCAGGCGCCGCACCCCGTCTATTTCCAGCGTGCCGAGGGCGCGTACCTGTGGGACGTGGAGGGTGAGCGTTACCTCGACTGCACCATGGGCAACGCCTCGGTGATGCTCGGCCACGCCCATCCCGGCGTGGACGCGGCCGTCGCCGACGCGGTGAGCCGCGGGCTGACCACCGGCGTGGAGACCGAGGCCGCGGTGACCGCGGTGGAGACGCTCGCCGGCATGATCCCGGACTTCGGCCGGGTCAGGTTCGCCAACACCGGCACCGAGGCGCTGATGCACGCGCTCTCGATCGCCCGCCACCACACCGGCCGGGAGCGGGTGGCCAAGGCCGAGGGCGCCTACCACGGCTGGTTCGACCCGCTGTGGGTGTCGACCTGGCCCGCCCCCGACCAGATCGGGCCCGCCGACCGGCCGGCCGCGCCCCCCAGCTCCGCGGGCCTGTCGCGCTCGGCGCAGGGCACGGTGGTGCTGCCGTGGAACGACGCGGACGCCACCGAGCGGCTGCTGCGCGAGCACGCCTCCGACCTGGCCGCCGTGGTCGTCGAGCCCGTGCTCATCGACATCGGCTTCATCCCGCCGACCGGCGACTACCTGCGGCTGCTCCGCGACCTCACCGCCGAGCTGGGGATCGTGCTCATCTTCGACGAGCTGCTCACCGGGTTCCGCCTGGCGCCCGGGGGCGCCCGCCAGGTCTACGGCATCACCCCCGACCTCGCCACGTACGGCAAGGCCCTGTCCAACGGGTACCCGCTGGCCGCGGTCGAGGGCCGTGCGGACCTGATGGCCTGCACCGACCCGTCGAGCGGCGGCCCGGTCGGCTGGGTCGGCACCTACAACGGGCACGGCTCGGCGGTGGCCGCGGCGGCGGCGGCGCTGCCGCTGCTGGCCGACGGCTCGGCCCAGGCCCGGCTCGACCGGCTCGGCGGCGTGCTGCGCGACGGCTTCGCCGAACTGTCCCGCGCGTACGGCGTCCCGGCCGTGGTCGCGGGCGCGGGCGGCCACTTCCAGCCGTACTTCCTGTCCGAGCCGGTCACCGGCTACCGCACGGCGATGGTCAGCGACCCCACCCGTTACGCGATCCTGCACCGAATCGCGCGCGAGCACCGCATCCTGCTCCCGGCCAAGCCGCTGTTGCACGCGGCGCTGTCCACCGCGCACACCGAGGCCGACGTGGCGGACCTGCTGAAGGCGGCCGAGGAGGCGTTCGCGGAAATGAGGAGCGCGACATGACTGCGGCGGCGACCGGCGGCGGGCCCGATGCCGAGCTCCGCGGCATCCGTAAGGTCTACGACAACGGCGCCAGGGGCGTCGAGCAGGTCGACTTCACCGTGGCCACAGGGGAGTTCTTCTCCATGCTGGGCCCTTCGGGCTGCGGCAAGAGCACGACGTTGCGCATCCTGGCGGGGCTGGAGGAGCCCACCTCGGGCGAGGTGCTGATCAGGGGCGAGCCGATGCGGGGCCGTCCCGCGCACCGGCGTCCCACGAACATGGTCTTCCAGCGCCTGGCCCTGTTCCCGCACCTGACCGTGGCCGACAACATCGCTTTCGGGCCGAAGCTGCGGCGCAAGCCGGCCAGGCAGGTGAGCGAGATCGTCGGCTCGATGCTGGACCTGGTGGACCTGGCCGGCTACGACGCCCGCTACCCCGCCCAGTTGTCCGGCGGCCAGCAGCAGCGGGTGGCCATCGCCCGCGCGCTGGCCAACGAGCCGGCCGTGCTGCTGCTCGACGAGCCGCTCGGCGCGCTCGACCTGCGGCTGCGGGTCCAGATGCAGCAGGCGCTCAAACGCATCCAGCACGACTCGGGCACCACGTTCGTCTACGTCACGCACGATCAGGTGGAGGCGCTGACGATGTCGGACCGGATGGCGGTGATGAACGAGGGCCGCATCGAGCAGATCGGCCCGCCGGCCGAGCTCTACCGATCGCCGGCCACGAAGTTCACCGCCACCTTCCTGGGCGACACGAACCTGTACGAGGGCACGTACGACGGCGGCCTGCTGGAGGCGGAGGGCATCGGCGTCAAGGTCGCGCGTCCCGGCCGCGCGGTGTCCGTGCGGCCCGAGCACGTCGCCGTCGGCAAGGACCTGGCCTGCGCCAATCGCTATCACGGCCGCCTGGAGGACGTGATCTTCCAGGGCGCGAGCACGCGTTACCACGTACGTCTGGCCTCCGGAGTGCTGGTGATCTCCGAACGGCGCGAAGAAGCCGGATCCACCCTGACGGTCGGCGACGAGGTCGAGACCGGCTGGGACGTGGATGCCGGTGTCGTCCTCGACCACTGAGGGAGTTAGCTCGATGACGGGTATGTCCGATATTTCGCGACGCCGGTTTCTCGGCACCGCGGCCGGTGCGGCGGGCCTCGCCCTCGCCACCGCCTGCGGCGAGGTGTCCCCCCAATCCGCCGCGCCGTCCGCGTCGAAGGGCGGCAAGCTCACCCTGACCATGTTCGCCTTCCTCGGTGGTGACCTCGGCAAGATGCCCAAGGAGTTCGCCAAGGAGTACATGGCCTCCCACAAGAACGTCGAGATCAAGGTCTACGAACAGTCGAACTCCGTCGGCTACACCAAGATGCTGGCCCAGAAGAAGGCCGCCCCCGACCGGCCGCTGGTCAACTTCGGCTTCTTCAACGCCCAGACCTCCGTCCAGGGCGCCGACGACAAGATGTTCACCAAGCTCGACTACTCGGCGATGAGCAACGCCGCCGACATCGACGAGCGGTTCCGCTACGACGACGGCATCGGGATCGGCATCGGCATCGACCAGCTCGGCCTGCTCCACAACAAGCAGGAGATCACGCAGGCCCCCGGCTCGTGGGCCGACCTGTGGAACCACGCCCACCAGGGCAAGGTCGCGTTCTTCTCCTTCCCCTGGTACGCCGTCTACATGGCCGCCAAGCTCAACGGCGGCGGCCTGGAGAACATGGAGCCCGGCTGGGAGCTGTGGAAGCGCGAGGCCAAGCAGATCCGGCTGCTCGTCGAGTCCAACCCGCAGTATCTCAACGTGCTCAGCAACGGCACCGCGCCGCTGACCGCCTACTTCGCCGGCACCGGACAGCAGTGGATCAACTCCGGCGCTCCGCTGACGTACGTCGTGCCCAAGGAGGGCGCGATCCCGCTGCCGGTCAACCTCCAGGCCGTCGCGGGCCAGTCGCAGAGCCAGCTCGAAGCCATCCACGACATCATCAACGAGATGCTCTCGCCCAAGTGGTGCGCCCGCTGGGCCGAGACCAGCGTCGAGGTGCCCGCCAACACCAAGGCCGAGCTGCCCGGGAACCTGGCCGGCCTGCCCGCCTTCAGCAAGGCGACCAGCGACGGCTTCCAGCAGATCGACTACGGCATCGTGGGGCGCAACAACGCCGAGTGGCAGAAACGCTGGGAAACCGACGTCGCCTCGCGCATCTGAGAGGCCCGGCGACATGCGCAGACATCGCACGGCCCTCCTGCTGGCGGCGCCCAGCGTCGTCCTGCTGGTCGGTGTGTTCGCAGGGGCCATGCTCACCCTGCTCGAATACAGCTTCCACCAGTACCTTCCCGACGGCACCGACATCGCGCACACCGCGGTCACCTGGCAGACGTTCCTGACGGGCGGCTACCACTGGCAGATCGTCGGGGAGACCGTGGTGCTCGGCCTGATCACCACGGTCGCCGCCGCCGTCGTCGGCTACCCCACGGCGTACGCCCTGCACCGGGTGCGGCAGCCGCGTTGGCGTTACATCGGGCTGTTCATCATCTTCGCGCCGCTGCTGACCAGCGTCGTGTCCCGCACCTACGGCTGGGAGCTGATCCTGGGCGACAGCGGGGTGCTCAACAGCCTGCTCGAACCGGCCGGGCTCGGGCCGGTCGAGCTGCTCTACGAGCGCTCCTCCGTGGTGATCGCGCTGGTGCACATCCTGCTGCCGTTCATGGTGTTCCCGATCATCCAGTCGCTCGGGCAGCTCGACCCGGCGTTCGGGGAGGCGGCCGGCGACCTCGGCGCGGGCGCGTTCCTGCGCTTCGTCAAGGTCACGCTGCCGCTGACCATGCCCGGCCTGATCGGCGGGGCGCAACTGGTGTTCGCGTTGTCGATCAGCTCGTTCGCCACGCCCAGCCTGCTCGGAGGCGGACGGGTGAACGTGCTGGCCACCGAGATCTACGACAACGTCAACAACGTCGACTGGCCGCTCGCGGCGGTCTCGTCGTACGCGCTGCTGGCGCTGGCCGTCGTCGCGCTGGGCGTCTTCGGCTGGCTGCAACGGCGTACCGGGCGGGCCGAGCAGGGCGGGGTGACGGCGGCGGGCGCGGCCTCCACCGGCGCGCGCGGCTGGAGCGGGTGGCTGGTGGCGGTCTACGTGTACGTGCTGTTGCCGCTGGTCATCATCGTGATCAACTCGTTCTCGTCCGTCTCGTACGGCACGTGGCCGCCGCCGGGATTCTCGGCCAAGTGGTACGCCAACCTCTTCGAGCAGGAAGGCCTGGGCGCGGCGACGCTGCTGAGCCTGGAGGTGGCGATCGCGGCCACCGTCCTCGCCATGGTCATCGGCACGGCCGTCGCGGTGGCGCTGGTCCGGCACCGCATGCCGGGGCGCGGACCGCTGCAGTCGTTCGTACTCTCGCCCACCGTGGTGCCCAAGGTGGCCTTCGGCTTCGCCGGGTTCATCTACCTGCACCGGCTGGGCCTGTTCGGCGGGGTCGCCGGCCTGGTGGTGACACACACCGTGATCGTGCTGCCGTTCGTCGTCATCGTGGTGACGGCGGCGCTGATGCGGGCCGACGCCACCCTCGACGCGGCGGCCAAGGACCTGGGCGCGGCGCCGCTGCGGGCCTTCCGGCTGGCCACGCTGCCGCAGATCAGGCCCGCGCTGATCGCGGCCGCGCTGTTCGCGTTCGTGGTGAGTTTCGACGAGGTCGACATGACGGTCTTCCTGCTCTCGCCCGACCAGAACACGCTGCCGGTCTGGATGTTCATCTACATGCAGAAATTTCAGGACCCCACGCTGGCCGCGCTCTCCACCCTGCTCATCGTCGCCGCCCTCGCCATCGCCGCGACCGTCGCCGTGCTGCTGGCCCGCTCCGGCGTCTTCTCCTCCCTGACCCCCTCCCCAGAAGAACCCGTTGAGAAAGTGAAGGAAGGAACCTCCGCATGACCGTCGAACGGATCCCGGTGACCACCCTGGCCAGTGGCCACCGCCTGGAGCTGACCGTGCACACCCTGCGAGGCGCCTCCGACGGCCCCCGCATGGTGATGTTCGGCGGCATCCACGGCGACGAGCCGATGGGATCGGAGACGGTCCGCCGCCTCCTGGACGCCATCGACCCCGCCCAGCTCAGCGGCACCGTCGTCGCGGTGCCCGTGGCCAACCCGTACGCGCACCAGGCGCTGACCCGCAACACGCCGCTCGACGGCGTCAACCTCAACCGCATCTTCCCCGGCGACCGGGGCGGCAGCGTCACCGAGCAACTGGCCGCCGCGCTCTCGGAGATCCTGGAGGGCGCCGACTACTTCATCGACTTCCACTCGGGCGGCAACTTCGCCACCGTCGAGTACGCCTACCTCCACGACGCCGGCGCCGAGATGTCGCGGGCGTACGGCACGACCGTGCTCTACCGCGGCCACCCCTACATCGGCTCGGCCACCGGCTGGGCGCTGGAGAAGGGCGTGCGCTGCATGGTCAGCGAGCTCGGGGGCGGCGGCCAGCGCATCGAGCACTATCTGAAGCGGGGCGTCGACGGCACGCTGAACGTCCTGCGCGCCATCGGCATGCTGCCGGGCGACGCGGTGGCGCCGCCGGAGGGCCAGGTGGTCGTCGACACGCTGACGACGCTCAGGCCCACCGTCGGCGGCACCGTGCTGTCGGACTTCGGCGCCGCGCGGCTGGGAGAGCGGGTGCCCAAGGGCACGGCGCTGGCCACGATCGTCAGCCCGTACACGTCGGAGGAGCTCGAAGTGATCAGGGCACCGTACGAGCCGAGCATCCTGGTGCTCGGCCGTGAGCACCTCACCAATGTCGCCCCCGGTGACTACGGCTTCATGGTCGCCGACGGGGCCACCGCCAAGCCGGCCGACGCCGGCTGACCGGCGTCGGGGAGGGCGCCGATGCGTGGACGGTTGCCGAAGCGTCACACAGTGTCGTCGTGGTGCGTACTACCGTGATCGTGCATGAGACACACGACCGTCATGACAGCCTTAATCGCCGCCTTTCTGGTCACCGGCTGCTCGATCACCACCCCCGAGCCCGACCAGAAGGGCATCGTCTACGACGCCGGCGCCTTCTCCGACACCACGTTCCAGAACTGCGTCAACCCGGGCGTGCGCGACGTGTCAGGACCGGGTGACCAGGGTTACGTCTATCCGGCCGGCCAGCGTACGTTCGAGTTCGCCGCCGACCCCAACGATCCGGAAGGGGCGAACACGAAGCCGGGGGCCGAGGCCGGGCCGCTGACGATGTGGACGAAGGACCCGCTGGAGATGCGGGTGTCCGGCGTCGTCACGTTCTCGCTCACCAGCGACTGCAAGACGTTGCGTCAGTTCCACGAGCAGATCGGGCTGAAGTACGAGGCCGACACCGACGAGGGCTGGGACAAGCTGCTCAGCGTCTACATCGGCCAGCCGCTCGACCGGGCCCTCGACGCTGCCAGCAAGGAGTTCGCCTGGCGCGAGCTGACGTACCGCGATCCGCAGGCCAAGCAGCAGTGGGAGGCGAAGGTCGCCGAGTACATGGTGCAGTTCCTGCGCGAGCAGGGCGGCACGGCGTTCTTCGAGAAGTTCTCGGTCACGCTGCAGCAGCCGCAGCCGCCGCTGAAGGTGCGCGAGGCGATGGCCGCCGTCCAGCAGGCGCAGGAGGAGAACACGGCGCAGAAGGCGAAGAACGAGAAGGCGCGTACGGAGCTGGAGGCCATCAAGGACCTGAAGGACGTGCTCGGCCCGCAGGGCGCGGTCATGTGGCAGGCCGTCAAGGACGGGCGCATCCAGATCATCGTCTCCGACAGCGGCCAGATCAACGTCACGCCGAACCAGCGGCGGCAGGGCGACTGACCTGCCGCCGCCGCGCACGCTCCGCCTACAGGGGGAGGAGCGGCTTGGACAGGGTGTAGACGCCGCCCAGGTCGCCCTCGGGCAGATCGTTGACGACGGCGGCGAGGGCCTTGGCCGAGATCACGTGGGACCCGAGCGCGCCCTTGGCCGCGTTCGGGTCCCAGACGGTGATCGTGCCCTTCGCCTTGTCGTAGCCGTAGGCCACGATCGCGTGGCCGTAGTTTCTGCTCGCCTTGCTCCACGGCAGCTTGTTGCCGAGCACCGCGAGGATCGTGGGCTTCTTGAGCACGCCCACCGCGTGCGACACGCTGAGCATCAGCGCGCTGGGCTTGTTCTTGGCGTACGTCAGGCGGAACGTGTAGCCCTTCGGTTCGAGGTGCTTGTTGAGCACGGACAGGGTGTTCCGGCGTTTGGTGGCGCCCGCCTCCGGGTCGGTCTTCATCTCCTTGGCGAGTCGGTCCTGGCTGCGCTTGACGCCGAACGCCTGGAGGACGATCGAGCTGGACGCGGGCGCGCAGTAGTAGCCGGTCTTCTGCGCCTGTCCCTTGATCTTCACCGAGCCCTCGAACAGCGACAGCCCGGTGAGCCGGGCGCTGACCGGCGGCTGGGCCGCGGCCTGCGCGGCAACGGGGGAGGCGTGGGGGGACAGGCCGGTGGACATGACCGCGGCGGTCAGAACGGTGCCGAGGGCGAGCTTGGCAGGGGCCACGTTGTGTCTCTCCGTGCAAGAGGGGTTACGGGAGTGACAAAATACCGAGTCCGACGGTCGCCCGTGACCATGGAGCCGGGCCGCGCGCGGCCCGGGCCTCAGAGCTTGAAGAGCTTGGGGTACGGCGCGACGATGCGACGGGTCACGGCGCCGAAGTCGACCAGGACGGCGACGCCTTCCTCGACCCCGATGACCGACCCGAGGCCGTAGGTGTCATGGCTGACCTTGTCCTGGAGGACGAAGCTCTCGAGCGGAGGGAGGGCGACTTCGGGGACGTTGAACGGGCTCCCGGGAAGGCGTCGCCGAGGTGCGGATCGGTGGGACGTCATTAATGCATTATGCGCTGTTTCGACAGATATATCTCAATCTTTGGGTCGTTCTCGAAGTTTTTGCAGGTCGGCGACCCGGGAGAACCCGCCGGTCAGGCAGGTTCCGGGCGCGTGGGGCACGAGTCGGTGGTCCGGCCGGTCTCGAAGTACGCGAGCACCTTCGCGACGCAACCGGGCACCCGGAGGGCGGAGCCGTGCACGTCGTCGTTCATCCGGACCAGGGTGCCACCGATGGTCTTGTGCGTGGCGAGCACGCCCTCCCACGGCGACAGGTTCTCGTACCGGTGACCCGACAGCACCAAGGAGCCGCCGTGGCGCTTGAGCGAGGTCTTGTCGACCGGCAGCGGCCATCCCGCGCACGCCGGTGTGGCGGGGGTGGCCCTGCCGGTCACCGGGTAGCGCTTCAGGCGCTTCTGGTAGGCGGCCCAGGCCGCCTCGAATGAGCGCGAGCCCAGGTCCTCGTTGCAGTGGTAGGCGAGATTCGCCGTCTTGTCGGTGCCGGAGGGCGCGCCGGCCGGCGGGCTGCCGAACACCTTCTTGACCGTCGGCGGGGCGCTCGGCCCCTCGGCGTCCCGCAGTTCGCTCAGCACCTGGGCCATCTGGGACCAGTTGAAGCTCGGGCTGCCCGCGGCCTGGGAGATCAGGGCACCGTCCACGGTGAGGTCGATATCGGTGAAGGTAAGAGGCTCCTCGTCATACGACCTCCGCATCTTCTCCACCGCCGACGCCACCTGCCGGCGGGTCGTGCCGAGTCCGTACTCGTCGTTCCGCTCGGCGATCCAGGCGGCCATGCGCTGGAAGTTGCGGTCGGTGGCCTTGGCGCGCAACTCCGTGGCGATGTCGGTCCTTGAGTAGGGCGGTGCCGGGCTATCGAGCCACATCCGGTCGATCTTGTCGCCGTGGAGGCTGCGCAGGACCGTCCCGAGCCATCCGCCCCAGGAGACGCCGTAGAAGCTGATCTTCTTCTCGCCCAGCGCGGCGCGGATCCTGTCGACGTCGTGGGCCGTGTTCCCGGTGGTGAGCTGCCCGATGAGCTCGGGGTTCGACTGGGCGCACGCCTTGTTCTTCTTGACCGTCCGGTCGTAGATCTTCCTGGCCTGCTCTTCGGTGATCGGGCCCGGCTGCGGCCGTCCGCCCTGACCGTCGCCGGAGCAGTCGGCCTTGGTGCTGCGGCCCACACCCCGAGGATCGAACCCGATCAGGTCGTAGCGGTCGTCCATCTGGACGCCCGTGGCGACGAGCTCCACGGGCATCAGATACCCGCTGCCGCCCGGTCCCCCGGGGTTGAGCACCATGGTGCCGAGCCGGCGCTTCTGGTCGGTGGCCTTCAGCCTGGTCAGGGCAACGGTGATCTGCTCGCCGCGCGGCTCGTCGTAGTCGCGGGGAACGCTGATGGTGCCGCACTCCATGCGGTCGAGCAGTTGCCTGGCCTTGGCGAGCTGTTCCTCGGACAACTTTCTGCCCAGCTCGTCGTCCGAGATCTCAGGGCAGGTCGCCCAGTTGACGGCAGAGGGCTTGGTCCAGGTGCTCGCCGCCGTGGTCGGTGGGGCGAGGGCGACGAAGCCCGTCAGCAGGACTCCCAAGGTCATACAGGTCGCTGTCGTACGATTCACAACTCGAAATCCTTCGGAAGGGAACGCACCGTGGGGACGGCCCGCGGCGTGCCGGACTTTCCGGGCTCCTCAGTTGTGCACCAGCGGCTGTTTCCGGTGCGTTTCCGCCCTGGCCCCCACCCGGCGCCGGGTGAGGGCCAGGCGTCCCTAGAACCGCAGTTTCCTCAGGTAGCGGTACCCGACCTCCGCCGTACGCCGGGGCGTCACGTCCGGCGTGTCGTTCTCCACGATGTACTCGATCACCCGGTGCTTGTCGAAGATGCGCCGGAAGTCGATCGTCCCGGTGCCGAGGTCGGCCATGTCGCCGTCGAGATGCCGGTCCTTGACGTGGAACTGCAGCACCCGCTGGGGCGCCCGGCGGATCACGTCGAGCGTGAACCGCACCGGATCACGCTCGCCGCGCCCGACGCCGCCGGTGACCGCCCAGTAGAGGTCGATCTCCAGATGGACCAGGCGCGGGTCGAGCTCGGAGGTGAGCACGTCCCAGGGCGTCCTGCCGCCCCCGAGGTCGATGGTGAACTCGTGGGCGTGGTTGTGGTAGCCGTAGCGCAGTCCCGCCTTGCGCGCGGCGGCCGCCTCCACGTTCATGCGCTCGGCCCAGGCCTTCCACTGGTCCTCGCTGTCGGAGTTCAGGTAGGGCACGACCATGAACGACTGGCCGAGCGTCAGGGCGTTCTCGATCTTGGTGTCGAGCGCGGCGTCGTCGGGGCTGATGTCGTCGTGGCTGGAGGTGGAGCGGATGCCGAGCCCGTCGAGGAACGCGCGCAGTTGCGCGGCCGTACGCCCGAAATAGCCGAGCGCCAGCTCGACCTTGGGATAACCGATCTCGGCCAGGTAGGCGAGGGTGGCGTCGTAGTCCTGGGCGAGGTCGTCGCGTACCGTCCAGAGCTGCATGCTGATCTGGCCCGGCGGGATGCGGTGCTTGCGGTGGTGATGGTGGGGCGGCGTGGCGGCGGCGGGCGAGACGGCGCCGGCGATGGCCGCCGTCCCGAGGCCGAGTCCCGCCGCGAGCAGCGAGCGCCTGCTGGGGCCGTAGCCGTAACACATGGGGATCTCCTATCGCGTGGGCTGGAGCACGACCCTGTCGGTGCCGGTCAGCGGGGGCAGGTCGCCGCCGGGGTCGGTGTAGGTGGCGACGAAGACGCCGGTCAGCTCGTCGGTCTCCGGGTCGTGCCCGCTCGGCTCGGTCGTCTGGATGGAGCCGGTGCAGCCGCGGGCCGTCGTCTGCGGATGGCCGTGGTCGTCGTGGCCGAGGATGTAGTCCACGGTCACGTCGGCGCAGTCGACCTCCTGGTCGTCGGTGACCCGCACCTCGAACTCCACGACGTCGCCGAACGTGAACGGGTCCCCGTCCACCGGCCTGACCAGCTCCACGACCGGCGTGGCGTTGCCGACCACGATCCGCACCGACGTCGCCGCCGACCTGCCGTGCCGGTCGGTGACCTTCAGCGTGGCCTGGTACAGGCCGTTCTCCTCGTACGTGAACGACCCTTCGGGGCGGCGGGAATCGACCCGCCCGTCGGCGTCGAAGTCCCACGCGTAGCTGAGCCGGTCGCCGTCGGCGTCGGTGGTTCCGTCGGCGGTGAAGGAGACCGCGAGCGGCGCGTGACCGGCCGTCACCGACGCCGTGGCCGCGGGGACGGGCGTGTGGTTGCCGGTGTTGCCGATGTGGTCGTAGCGCGCCAGTTGGGCGTCCTCGTTCTCCTGGAAGTAGCCGTCGCCGTATTCGAGCACGTAGAGGGCGCCGTCGGGGCCGAACTCCATGTCCATCGGGTTGTCGAAGACGAGCGAGGACAGCACGTCCTCGATCCGCCCGTCACGGTGGAACGCCTTCACGTAGTCGCGGGTCCACTCGTAGAACAGCGGGACGCCGTCGTAGTACTCCGGCCAGCCCACCGCCGTGCGGCCGCGCGTGTCACGCGGGTCGTAGTCGTAGGCCGGGCCCGCCATCGGGCCGATGCCGCCCGTGCCGAGCTGCGGGAACTCCGCCGAGGGCCCGTACGAGTACCACACCTGCGGCTGCGTGACCGGTGGCAGCTCGCGCCTGCCGGTGTTGTGCGGCGACTCGTTGACGGGCGCGGCGCAGTCGAACGCCGCGCCGGACGCGCCGGTCGCGAAGTCGTAGTCGACGTACGGGAGCCGCGCTGTCGCGCAGTACGGCCAGCCGTAGTTGGCGGCTCTGCGGATCGTCGTCCACTTGCCCGTGCCGGCCGGGCCGCGCCGGGGGTCGGCCTCCTGCTCGTCGGGGGAGTAGTCGCCCACGTACAGGTCGCCGGTGGAGCGGTCGAGCTCGATCCTGAAGGGGTTGCGCAGGCCCATCGCGTAGATCTCCGGCCGGGCGCGTGGCGTGCCGGGCCTGAAGAGGTTGCCGCGCGGGATCGAGTAGGACCCGTCCGCGCGTACCTTGATGCGCAGGATCTTGCCCCGCAGGTCGTTGGTGTTGCCGGAGCTGCGCTGGGCGTCGAAGGCAGGGTTGCGGTCGGGCCGTTCGTCGATCGGGGTGAAGCCGTCGGAGGCGAACGGGTTGGTGTCGTCGCCGGTCGACAGGTAGAGGTTGCCCTGGGCGTCGAACACGATGTCGCCGCCCACGTGGCAGCAGATGCCGCGGTCCACCGGCACGTCGAGGACGCGCTGCTCGGTGCGCAGGTCGATCGTGTCGCCGGTGAGGCGGAAGCGCGACAACCGGATCAGCCCCTTGAAGGGCGCGAAGTCGTCCGGCGTGCCGGTGAGAGGGGCGTCGCCCTCGTTGACGTCCGGCGTGGCCGGGTCGTCGGTCGGGGTGCCGAGCGGCGGGGAGTAGTAGAGGTAGACCCAGTCGTCCTTCTTCGAACCCTGGCCGAAGCCGGGGCTGAGGGCGATGCTCTGCAGCCCTTCCTCATCGTGCTGGTAGACGTCGAGCCGCGCGGCCAGGGTGTTGAGGCCGGTCTTCGGGTCGTGCAGCCAGACCTCGCCCTTCCTGGTGGTGTGCAGCACCCTCGAGTCGGGTAACACGGCCAGGTCCATGGGTTCGCCCGGATGGTCGTTCAGTGTCACCTTCTGGAACTGGTCGTCGGGCGGCGGGGCCGCGCCTCCGGACGTCCCAGAGGCCGGCACGGTGACGGTCGCGGCGGCGTTCGTGGTGGCGGACGGCAGGAGGATCGCCGCAGCGGCGATGGCCGCGATCACGGTTCTCGGTCTCATGCCTCTCCCTTCGGTCTGCTCAGGGGGGTAAGAGAGGGCAAAGCACCGTGAATGTAACCCGAGTTTCTTCGATGAAGGAGGGCCTAATCGCGGATCATCGGCTGCCTTTCGCCCGTGATCGCACTAAGTGCCCCCACGACCTCGGATTCCTCCCCGGAATCTGCCGGACGGCAGAGACGAGGGCTCGGCCGTGTGCCCCTGATGCTTGGTGACGCACAGACGTCGCGGATCTGCGGCGCGACACCGATGCCGTCCGCGCCGCCGGGGTCGTCGGCGTACAGGCCGCCGTGCGCGTGCCCGGCCCCGCGATCGAGGCGGTTGCCCGTCCGGGACGCCCGACGCCGCGACGCGACCAGGACCGGGGGGCGAGATGGGCGAGGCCGCGGACGGCGTGAGCGCGCTCGAACTGGCCCGGCGGTTCGGACCGGACGTGGCGCTGGTCGACATCCGGATGCCGCGCATGGACGGGCTCGACCTCACCCACCTGCTCACCACCCCGCACCCGGCTCGGGCCTTCCGGAGCGCGAGATCGCCGGGCAGGTCTCGGAAGGCAAGACGAACGCGGACATAGCGGCCGAGTTGTTCGGTTCGCCGGGAAAGGTCGAGACACACGTCGCCAACATCCAGCGCAAGCCGGGCGTACGCAGCCGGGTGGGGATCGCGGTGTGGGCGTGGGACATGGGCCACCGCCCGCACTGATCACCGCGACGGCAGGGTGCCTCTTTCGTCCACTGGAAAGGTGATATTTCCCTTGCCTGACCGGTCGCTACGCTTCTTTGGCAAGATTGGTGACAATATCGCTGACATCTCAGCAGATGAGCGATGTACGGAGGGGTGCTGACTTGTCGGCTGACCTGGGTGCGTCCGGGGCCGGCGCCGATGCCCCGGCGGGGCCCGCACCCGCCCGGCGGGAGGCGAGCGCGGACTTCGTGCCCGCCCGGCGGGGGGAGAGCGACGCGGACGCCGTGCTCGGAGAGATCCGCGACGCCATCGTCAGGGGCGAATACGTGCCCGACCAGCGCCTGGTGGAGGCCGACCTGAGCGCGCGCTTCGGCGCCGGCCGCAGCGCCGTGCGCGCGGCGCTGCTCCAGCTCGCCAACGAGGGGCTCGTGGAGCGCGTGCAGAACCGCGGCGCGCGGGTGCGGACCGTCTCCCTGGAGGAGGCGATCGAGATCTCCGAGGTGCGGATGGCGGTCGAGGGCCTGTGCGCGGCCAAGGCGGCCGAGCGGGCGAAGGCCGACGACGCGGCGGAGCTGCGCGGGATCGGCGCCCGGATGGAGGCGGCCGTCGCGATGGGCGACGTGCTCGGCTACTCCGAGGCGAACCAACGGCTGCACCAGCGCATCCGCGCCCTCAGCGGCCAGGGCACCGCGGAGCGGGTGCTGGAGCGGCTGCGCGCCCAGAGCGTACGCCACCAGTTCCGGCTGGCGCTCCAGCCGGGCCGCCCGGCGGTCTCGCTGCCGGAGCACCTGGCCATCATCGAGGCGATCTGCTCCGGTGACGCCCGAGCGGCCGAACGGGCGGTCCGCCGCCATCTGGGCAGCGTGATCGAGGCGTTGAAGGCGGCGAGTCACCAGCCGCCGCAGTAGTGGCCGTGCCGACCCCTTGACGTTTGTCGTACAGATTGTTAACAATCACGGCAGCATCGGGTCGACAGTAAGAGGCGGTTGTGGCCGACCACCCGACACCATCCCGCCGCGCCCGCGAGATCGTCGCCGGCGCGTACGACATCCACATCCATGTGGCCCCCGACGTCATGCCGCGGCGTATCGACGACCTGACCCTCGCCCCACGGTTCGCCGAGGTGGGGCTGGCCGGTTACGTACTGAAATCCCACTACGTCCCCACGACAGAGCGCGCCGCGGTGGTGCGCGCGGCCGTGCCCGGCTTCGGCGCGGTCGGGGCGATCACCATGAACGGATCGGTCGGCGGCCTGAACCCCATCGCGGTCGAGGTGGCCGCGCGCGGCGGCGCCCAGGTCGTCTGGTTGCCCACCGTGGACAGCGCCAACCAGCGGGCCTGCACCGCTGCCGACCCCGAGGGCGCCAGGCCCCCGATGTGGGCGCGGCTGCAGGAGGACCTCCGAGCCGAGGGCATGGCGGCCGACCCGGTCGACGTCGTGGCCGCGGACGGCGCCGTGCTCGACCGCGCCCGTCAGGTGTTACGGGTGATCGCCAAGCACGACCTCACCCTGGCGACCGGCCATCTCAGCGCGGCGGAGATCGAGATGGTGGTGGACGCGGCCGTCGCGGAGGGCGTGCGCAGGATCGTGGTCACGCACCCGGAGTTCACCTCGCAGCGGGTGGCCCTCGACACGCAGCGCCGGCTGGCCGCCAAGGGCGCGCTGCTCGAACGCTGCTTCACCACCCCCTACACCGGCAAGGTCACCTGGGAGGCGTGGCTGGGCGCCGTCGCCGAGGCGGGCCCCTGCCATTCCGTGCTCTCCAGTGACCTCGGCCAGCCGTTCAACCCCCCGGTGGAGGACGGTCTGGCGCTGCTGGCCGACCGGCTGCTCGCCGAGGGCTTCACCGAAGGGGACGTGCACACCATGGCGGTACGCAACTCCCGATGGCTGGCCAAGGCCGGCACATGAGCGCCATCCTGCGGCTGGAGTCGCTGTCCAAGCAGTTCGTCAAGGACGACCTGGGCATCGTGGCGCTGCGCGACTTCACGCTGGAGATCGAGGAGGCGGGCTTCGTCACCGTCCTCGGCCGCAGCGGATGCGGCAAGTCGACGATGCTCAACCTCCTCGCCGGGCTCATCCCGCCCTCCTCGGGAACGGTCACCTACCGGGGCGAGCCGATCGTGCGTCCACGTCCCGAGATCGGCTACCTCACCCAGAGCGACACGCTCATGCCGTGGCGCGACGTGCGGCGCAACATCGAGATGCCCATGGAGATCAAGGGGGTGCCCGCGCCGCGCCGCCGCGAGCGCGCCGCCGAGCTGATCGAACGGGTCGGGCTGTGGGGCTTCGAGCGGCACTATCCGCGCGAGTTGTCCGGCGGCATGCGGCGCCGGGTCAGCCTGGCCAGGATGCTGGTCGGGGATCCGGAGACGCTGCTGCTCGACGAGCCGTTCGGCGCGCTCGACGCGCAGTTGCGCACCGACCTGCAGGCGGAGCTGCTGCGGTTGTGGGAGGGCAGCGGGCAGACCGTCGTCTTCGTCACCCACGACATCGAGGAGGCCCTGCTGCTGGGCGACCGGGTCGTGGTGCTCGGGCGGCTCGGCCGCGTGGTGCTCGACCGGAAGATCGACATCCCCCGGCCGCGCGCCGCCGACGAGATGCGCGTCGATCCCGGCTTCGTCGCCCTGCACAGGGAGATGACGGCCGCACTGGCAGAGGGAGCCCGCTCATGAGCAGCGCACCGCCGGACACCGCGGCGGCGCCCGCGGCGGAGACCGTCCCGATCGAACGTACCTGGTGGGAGCGGCGCGGCGGCACGGTCACCGTGGCGCTCAGCCGCTTCGCCCTGGTCGTGGTGCTGCTGGCCGTCTGGGAGTGGTCGGCCGAGCGGTGGTTCGACATCACGTTCACCAGCAAGCCGAGCGCGATCTGGACCCGGCTCATCGAATGGCACCAGGACGGCGTCCTGTGGTCCAACACCTGGGTGACCCTGGAGGAGATCGTGCTCGGCTACGTGCTGGGCTCGGCCGCCGGAGCGCTCGCCGGGTTCCTGCTCGCCTCGGCGCCCCGGGTGTACCGGGTGCTCGACCCCTTCGTCATGGCGCTGTACTCCATCCCGAAGGTGGCGCTGGCCCCGTTGTTCATCGTCTGGTTCGGCATCGGCACGAACATGAAGGTGCTGCTGGCCGCGGCCACGGTGTTCTTCCTGGTGTTCCTCAACACGGCGGCGGGCGTGCGCGAGGTCGATCGCGGGCTGGTCGACGCCGTGCGCCTGATGGGCGGCACCACGCGCGACATCGCGCTGAAGGTGATCCTGCCGTCGTCGATGACCGGCATGCTCACCGGCCTCAAGGTCGCGGTGCCGTACGCGCTGATCGGCGCGGTGATCGGGGAACTGGTGGCCTCGAACCGAGGGCTGGGCTACCTCATCAACGACGCGGCCGCGCAGTTCGACACCGCCGGGGTGTTCGCCACCCTGGTGGTGCTGAGCGTGATCGCGGCGCTGCTCAACCTCGTCGTGGGGCTGTTCGACCGGTGGGTCGGCAGATGGAAGCCGTTGGAGGCGCGCACATGACCCCGTTCGTGACAGGACACCCTTTCGGGGCGCGCCGGCCGCGATCGCTGGCGGCGGCCCTGGTCGCCCTCGTGGTGGCGGTGACCGGCTGCGCCGAGCGCGGTTCCACCGCCCCGGCGGACGTGCTGAACGTCGGCCAGATCAGCAACTCCGTCGCGTTCTTCCCGCTGTTCGTCGCGGAGAAGAACGGTTACTTCAAGGAGCAGGGCGTCACCCTCGGCGAGCGGCCGCGGCTGGGCACGGGCGCGAAGGTCGCCGCCGCGCTCAAGTCGGGCAGCATCGACCTGGGCGCGGGCGTGATGACCGACGCGCTCAACCTGTCGGGCGTCGACCAGAGCACCCGCCTGGCGGCCAACCTGGTCGACAAGTACTACGTCGACATCGTGGTGAGCGGGAAACCGGGCTGGCCGGGGGAGTCGGAGCCGCTGGACGACCGGATCCGCGCGCTGCGCGGCAAGAAGATCGGCATCACCGGGCCGGGCAGCGGCACGGAGGCGCTGGTCACGTACCTGTTCGCCCGCGTCGGCCTGCGTACCGACACCGACGCGGAGCTCGTCAACCTGGGCGGCGTCACCTCGGCCGCGCTCGGCGCGCTGAAGTCGGGCCGGGTGGACGCGCTCGCCTTCTTCCAGCCCATCGCCCAGCAGGCGGAGGCGGCGGGGATCGGCAGGAACTACATCTCGCCGGCCCGCGGCGACGTGCCGCAGTTGTCGAGCGTGGCCCACGGCGTCGTGTTCACCACCCAGGCGACCATGGAGGAGAAGGCGGAGGAGGTCGCGGCCTTCCAGCGGGCCGTCGGACGGGCGCAGCGCCTGATCCACGAGCAGCCGGCGCAGGTGGAGCCGCTGCTGGCCGAATATCTCAAGGGCACCGATGCGGAGGCGCTCGCCGCGCTCTCCGAGATCATCAGGGAGGAGATCCCGAAGGAGATCGGTTTCGCCCGGACCTCCTACGACACCGCCGTCGCCTTCCACCGCGAGACCGGCCTGATCGACCGGTTCCCGTCGTACGAGGAGATCGTCCCGCAGGACCTCAGGATCGCCGGGCCCTGACGGCCGCTCCACGACGCGACGCCAGGGCCCCGTCCGAGCAGGGCCCTGGCCGGCGGCATGCCCGCGCGGCGGTCCGGAAATCAACCGGTCATGAGACCGAAATAGGGTTGACATTGGCTATTATATTGTCAACAATTCTGGCTACTGTTTCATCAACAGGATGGTTGGGAGCCGGCGTGACAATGACCGCGATCTTGGGGCTGGGCGAGGCCGGCCGGATCTACGCACGTGACCTGCGTGCGGCCGGCCTCCGTGTACGGGGCTTCGACCCGTACGTGCAGGCCGGCGACGACGTGGAGCAGGTGCCCTCGGCCGAGCAGGCGGTCGACGGCGCCGATCTCGTCATCAGCCTCGTGGGCGCCAGGGCCGCCGAATCGCTCGCTCAGGAGGCGCTTCCTTCTTGTCCGAAACATGCAGTGTATGCGGACTTCAACACCGGGTCTCCCGCACTGAAACGGACGCTGGCCGAGCTGGCCGCCGCCCAGGACGTGCGGTTCGCCGACGTCGCGGTGCTGGCGCCTGTGCCCCGCCAGGGCGCCCGCACCCCGCTGATGGCCAGCGGCACCGGCGCCGACACGTTCGCCGCCCTCGTGCGGCCCGCCGCGGTGCCCGTCGAGAGCATCCCCGGCGGAGCGGGCGCCGCCGCCGCCAGGAAACTGCTGCGCAGCGTCTTCATGAAGGGCATGGCCGCGCTGATGCTGGAGTGCGAGACCGGCGCCGGCGCCGCGGGCGAGCGGGAGTGGCTGCGGGCCCAGATCGTGGCCGAGCTGTCCGGCGACGTCGACCAGCTCATCGACCGGCTGGTCCAGGGCAGCAAGGCGCACGCCGCCCGGCGGGTCCACGAGGTTGAGGACGCCGCAGGCTACCTTGCGGAGCTCGGCACGCCCTCCTGGGTCATGGACGCCTCCCGCGCCTGGCTCGCCTCCCTGCTGGACGAATGACCGGCCCCCTCCCACCACGACGAAAGGGCAACCCAAGACATGACCGTACGAAGAATGCTGGTCGTCGGAGCGCACAGCGCGGACTTCGTCTGGCGCGCGGCGGGCGCCATCGCCAAGCACACCCTGGCCGGCGGCGAAGCCCGCGTGGTGACGCTCTCGTACGGGGAGCGCGGCGAGTCCGGCGAGTTGTGGAAGGAACCCGGCCAGACGGTCGAGAACGTCAAGCGGATCCGGCACGCCGAGGCCACCGAGGCCGCGCAGGCCGTGGGCGCGAGCTACGAGTGCTTCGACCTGGGCGACTACCCACTGCGCGCGGGCGACGAGGCCATCGACAGGCTCGCCGAGCTGATGCGCGACCACGCCCCCCACGTCGTCCTCACCCACCCGGAGAAGGACCCGTTCAACCCCGACCACCCCGTGGCCTACCAGGTCGTCTCGCAGGCCCGGCTGCTCACCTCCGGCGCGGTCGTCGAGGCCGGGTTCCGCACCGCGCCGCCGTCGGAGTTCCTGGTCTTCGAGCCGCACCAGCCGGACCTGTGCGGGTTCGTCCCGACGGTGTTCGTCGACATCACCGAGGTGTTCGAGGCGAAGGCCAAGGCCATGGACGCGATGAGCGCGCAATCGTACCTGAAGCAGTACTACACCGAACGCGCCGGGCACCGGGCCAACCACGCCCGCAAGGTCACCGGCGACAAGGCGATCCGGCACGCCGAGGCGTTCCAGCGGATCGTCCCGAACGTGGTGGGGTCGCTGTGAGCGGGCGCGAGGGCAGGTTCGACGAGCTGGCCCGCCTCGGCGTGGCCACCGTGTACGAGGCGTCCGGCCGTCAGGGCCTGATCGACGAGGACTTCGTCCAGCTGATCCCGGGCACCGCCGTCGCGGGACCCGCGCGGATCGCTGTGTGCGGCCCGGCCGACAACCGCGCCGTGCACGAGGCCGCCGCCCGCACCCGCCCCGGCGACGTCGTCGTGCTGACGATGGACAACCCGGTGCCCGTGGCAGTGGTCGGCGACCTGCTCGCCACCCAGTTCAAGGCCCAGGGCGCGGCGGGCCTGCTGATCAACGCCTCGGTGCGCGACGCGGACACGCTGCGCGAGCTCGGCCTGCCGATCTGGGCCCGGTGGATCCGGGTGCGCGGCGCGGCCAAGGCGCACCGGGGCACGATCGACCGGCCCGCTGTCGTCGGGGGCACGCTGATCCGCCCGGGAGACGCCGTGCTCATGGACGGGGACGGCGCGGCCGTCGTACCCGCCGAGCGGATCGACGAGGTGGTGGCGGCCGGCCGGGCCCGTGAGGCGAAGGAGGCCAAGGCGCGCGAGCAGTACCTCGCGGGCGGGCTCTCGTACGACCTGCACGGCTTCCGGGCGGCCGACGAGAAGGGCTCACCATGAAGGTCGACGTCCACGGGCTCACCCTGAAATACGGCGACGCGGTCGCGGTGTCCGACCTCGACCTGACGGTGAACGAGGGGGAATCTCTGGTCCTCCTCGGCCAGTCGGGCTGCGGGAAGACCAGCACCATGCGCTGCATCGCGGGCCTGGAGACGCCGGCGTCGGCCGTCATCACCATCGGCGACCAGACGGTCTTCGACAGCGGCAGGGGCATCAACCGCGCGCCGAACAAGCGCAACGTCGGCATGGTGTTCCAGTCGTACGCCATCTGGCCGCACATGACCGTCTTCGAGAACGTGGCCTTCCCACTCAGGATGAAAGGCAGGAAGAAGGCGGAGATCAACCAGGCCGTGCACGAGACGCTCGAACTCGTCGGCCTCGACCACCTCGCCGACCGCGGGGCCAGCCTGCTGTCCGGCGGCCAGATGCAGCGGGTCGCCCTGGCCCGCAGCCTCGCCATGCAGCCGTCGGTGCTGCTGCTCGACGAGCCGCTGTCCAATCTTGACGCCCGGCTGCGCCACCGGCTCAGGATGGAGCTGCGCGAGCTGCAGTTGCGGCTGCGGCTGACCTCTCTGTACGTCACCCACGACCAGGACGAGGCGTTGGCCCTGGCCGACCGGATCGCCCTCATGCAGGCGGGCCGCATCGTGCAGATCGGCGAGCCGCACGAGATCTACGCCAACCCGAAGAGCGCCGCCATCGCGGAGTTCCTCGGCGTCGACAACGTCATCCCCGTCACGCCGCGGGACGCCACCTGCGTCGAGCTGGCCGCCACCGGGCAGAAGCTCAAGGTCGAGCCGTACGAGCCGGCCGAGACGCTGCGGCTGTGCGTCCGGGCCGAGGACGTGCTGCTCGGCGCGGGCGGCCAGGGCGGCGTCAACACGCTGCCGGGGACGATCGTCAGCTTCGCGTTCCAGGGCTCTACCGTCGCCTACCGCGTCCGGGTCGGCGACGGGCTGGAACTGGACGCCGTACAGCTCAAGTCCGCCGGACGGCCGTTCGGCATGAACGACGCGGTCACCGTGTCTCTGCCGGCCGGCGCGATGCGGGTGCTGCCCGCGGAAGTTGCCGCGTGATGACGTCGCAGACCGCCGAGAAGCCCGTACGGAACCGGCCGCCCGCGCTGCGCGGACGCGCCCGGCGCCTGCTGCGTGAGATCACGCTGCCCGGGGTGCTGTTCGCCGTGCTCGCCCTGCTGATCCTCGCGCCGGTTGCCCTGGTGGTGCTGTCGGCGTTCGCGTCGGACACCCCGCGGCCCGGCAACTTCGGCCTCACCGGGCTCACCTTCGACAACTTCGTCAACGTGACGAGCGCGGGCTCGGTGAAGGCGGCGCTCAACTCGCTCGCCGTGGGCGCGGGCGCTTCCGTGCTGGCGCTGCTCATCGGCGGTTTCCTGGCCTTCGTCACCGCCCGCACCAACGTGTACTGGCGCGGGTTCCTCTACCTGGTGGGCCTGCTGCCGATGTTGCTGCCGTCGTACGTGGGCGCGCTGGCGTGGTCGGTGCTGGGCAGCGAGAACGCCGGGCTGGCCAACATCACGCTGCGCGACCTCGGGCTGCCGCCGTTCGTCGACATCAACAACATCGCCGGCCTGATCGTGGTGCTCGCGCTCTACTACGCGCCCTACGCGTTCCTGCTCGTCCACGGCGCGCTCAGCCTGATGAACCCCGACCTGGAGGAGGCCGCCAACGTGCACGGGGCGCCCTTCGGCCAGGTGCTGCGCCGGGTCACCCTGCCGCTGGTCACCCCGGCGTTCCTCGGCGCGGCCGTGTTGATCTTCGTGCTGACCATCGAGAACTTCCCCGTGTCGCAGATCATCGGCGGGGCCGCCGGTGTGGAGACGCTGCCCACCTACATCTACCGGCTGATGAACTCGACGCCTTCGCGCGGCAACGAGGCGGCCGCGGTGGCGATCGCCCTGGTGGTGGTCGTGCTGGTCGTCACCGCGCTGCAGCGGCGCATGCTGGCCAGGCGCGCCTTCACCACCGTCTCCGGCAAGGGCATGAAGCCGCGCCGGATCGACCTCGGCGGTTGGCGGCTGCCCGCGCTGCTGGCCGGGCTCGGCTACTTCGTCCTGTCGACCGTACTTCCCGTGCTCGCGCTGCTGTTCGTCGCGCTGCACGACTCGCCGTACATCGGCACGGTGCTCGGGGCGTTCGGCAAGCCGGACGCGTTCACCGTCGAGGCGTTCGCCGACGTGCTGGACTCGAGCATCGCGCAGCGGGCCACGGTCAACAGCGTGGTGGTGTCGCTCGCGGCGGCGCTGCTCGGCACCCTGCTGGCGTTCGCGGTGGCGTACGTGGTGCAGCGCACCAAGCTGCCGGGCCGCCAGTCGCTGGAGTACGTGTCCATGCTGCCGCTGGCGATCCCGGCGATCGTGCTCGGCCTGGGCCTGCTGTGGACGTGGCTGATCATGCCGATCCCGGTGTACGGGACGCTCGCCGTCATGGTGATCGCGTTCGTCGCGGCGCAGATGCCGCAGGGGTTCCGCGGCGTCGCCTCGTCGATCGGCCAGGTCGACCGCGACCTGGAGGACTCCGCCGTGATGCACGGCGCCTCCCGCACCCGTGCGATCGCCACCATCACGGCGCCGCTGCTGCGGGTGGGTCTCACCTCGACCTTCCTGCTGCTGCTGATGTTGTCGATGCGCGAGCTGACGGTGCCGCTGTTCCTCTTCACGTCGGACACGCGGTTGTTGTCCATCGTGATCTTCGACGACTTCGACAACGGGATCCTGCAGCGGGCGGCCGCCACGAGCCTGCTCTACTGCCTGGTGATCCTCGCCCTGTCCATCTTGTCCAGGCGTTTCGGCGCCAGCGAGCAGAGATAGCCCAACTCTCGTAGGGAGACATCATGAATGCTGGCCGTACGGGTCGCAGAGCCCTTGCGACAGCCGTCGCCGCGATCCTGGCGCTGGCCGGATGCGGTGGGTCCGGCGGCGGCACCGGCGAGGCCGCGAAGCTGGAGGTCGGCGGCGAGCTGATCGCCGACGAGCAGCTGTTCTCGGCCGCCAAGGAGGAAGGCTCCCTGGTCTTCTACACCGGCGGCAGCGAGCACTCGGAGAAGGCCGTCACCGACGCCTTCACGGAGGCGACCGGCATCGAGGTGGAGACGATCCGGCTGGCCCCGAACAAGCTCGCCGAGCGCGTGCTCTCGGAGGTCGGCGCGAAGAAGCTCGGCGCCGACGTGATCCGCATCTCGGGGGAGGACATCATCGTCTCCCTCGCCAAGGCCGGAACGTTCCAGAAGACCCCGCTGCAGAACGCGGTGAAGACCGCTGCGGGCGACGCGATCCAGGACGACGGGCTCTACTTCTCCAGCTTCGACCGGGTCTACTCGTTCGCGTTCAACAACGCCGTCGTGCCCAAGGGGCAGGAGCCGAAGAACTGGGCGGACCTGCTGGACCCGAAGTGGCGGGGCAAGCTCGGGATCGTCCAGGTCGGCGCCGGCGGCAGCACCGCCGCGCTCACCAGGTTCCAGTTCGACAAGATCGGCGACAACTACCTGAAGAAGTACGCCGCCAACAAGCCGCGCATCTTCGACTCGTCCGCGGGGCAGACCGACGCGCTGACGCGCGGCGAGGTGTCCGTGGCGACGATGCCGGTGGCGACCGGGGTCGGTGCCATCGCCGACGGGGCGCCGCTGACGATCGCCGTGCCCGAGGAGGGCGCGGCCGGCTACCCCTTCTACGCGGGCGTGGGCTCGCAGGCTCCGTCGCCGAACGCCGCCAAGGTGTTCGCCGCCTGGCTGCTGTCCAAGGACGCCCAGAGGATCGCCGTACAGCAGGGCGACTATCCGGTGCGCGCGGACGTCGGCGCCCCGCAGGTCGGTGACCAGGCCTTCCCGGCCGCCGACTCCGGCTGGCTCTACCGGACGGACGCCGAGACCTCGCTCAAGTACGTCGAGGAGGACGCGAAGCGGTGGCGGCAGATCTTCGGCTACACCGGCTGACGAACCGGTGGCCATGCTCTGGCAGTCCCGGCGGGCCGTCCCGCCGGGCGAAGCGATCACGTGAGTCAGGATCGGGGACGTCCGACCAATGAAAGTAGTGGACCGGATTCGTGAAGCCATCTTCGCGGGGGATCTGGCACCGAATCAGCGCCTCATCGAGGCGGATCTCTGCGCCCAACTCGGCGCCTCCAGGTCGCACGTGCGCAACGCGCTCGCCGACCTGGTGAGTGAGGGTCTGGTGGAGCGAATCCCGAACCGGGGCGCGCGGGTCCGGGCGATCACCCTCGCGGAGGCCATCGAGTTCACCGAGATCCGCATGGTCGTCGAGGGGCTCTGCGCGGCCAAGGCGGCCGCCAGGGTCACCGACGGCCAGGCGGCCCAGCTGCGCTCCATCGGGCAGCGGATGCGGCAGTACGAGGCCTCCGGCGACCTCATCGAATACTCCAACTGCAACAAGGAACTGCACGCGTTCATCAGGACGATCAGCGGCCAGTCGGCGGCCGGCGACATCATCGAGCGCATCCGCGGCAACCTGACGCGCTATCAGGTGCGGCTGGCCCTCCAGTCCGGCCGGGCGGCCGTGTCGCTGCCGCAGCACCTGGAGATCATCGAGGCCATCTGCGCCCGTGACGAGGGCAGGGCGGAGAAGGCCATGCGCGCCCACCTGCGCAGCGTCATCGAGGCACTGGAGAACACCCGGCCCGCGACGTCGAACGGAGACCCATGGTGACCGGGCGTACCGGCATCCCCTGCATGATCATGCGCGGGGGCACGTCGAAAGGGTTGTACTTCCTCGCGGACGACCTGCCGGGCGACCGGGAGGAGCGCGACGAACTGCTGCTGCGGATCATGGGCTCGCCGGACGACCGGCAGATCGACGGCCTGGGCGGCGCCCATCCGCTCACCAGCAAGGTGGCCGTGGTGTCGCCGGGGGACGACGGCTCGGTCGACTACCTGTTCCTCCAGGTCTTCGTCGACCAGGCGCTGGTTTCGGACCAGCAGAACTGCGGCAACATCCTCGCGGGAGTCGGGCCGTTCGCCATCGAGCGTGGCCTGGTCGCGGCGGGTCGGGACACCACGTCCGTACGCATCACCATGGCGAACACCGGCGGCGTCGTGGCCGCGACGGTCCGCACGCCCGGCGGCGAGGTCCGCTATGACGGCGACGTCGCGATCGCGGGGGTGCCGGGCACGGCCGCGCCCGTCGTTCTCGACTTCCAGGGCACGGCCGGCTCGACCTGCGGCGCGCTGCTGCCGACGGGACACGTCAGCGAGGTCATCGACGGCGTCACCGTCACCTGCGTGGACAACGGCATGCCGGTCGTGGTGATGCCCGCGGCCCAGCTCGGCGTCACGGGCGCGGAGAGTCCCGAGGAGCTGGAGAACGACGCGCCGCTGCGCCGCCGCCTGGAGGCGCTGCGCCTGGAGGCGGGCCGCCGCATGGGGCTGGGCGACGTCAGCGACACCACGGTGCCGAAGCTGACCATGGTGTCCCCGCCGCGGTCCGGCGGCGCGTGTGGCACCAGGACCTTCATCCCGCACCGGTGCCACACCTCGATCGGCGTGCTGGGCGCGGCGAGCGTGGCGGCGGCGCTGCGGCTGCCGGGCAGCGCGGTCGGCGGCATCGCGGAGCTCTCCGACGGCCCGCGGGTACGGGTGGAGCACCCGACGGGCTACCTCGACGTCGAGGTCGAGCTCGACGGGCACGACGTCACCAGGACCGGTGTCGTACGCACCGCGCGCAAGCTCATCGACGGCACCGCCTATCCGCGATGACCGCGGGCCGGGTCTTCTGGCCCCTGCTCGTGGTCCACGCGATCCTGGTCCAGGTCATCAGCTACGGGCTGCGGCCGTCGTTGTCGTACGCGGTGATCGAGCTCGGGTACGGGTCGGTGTGGCTGGCTGTGCTCGCGGCCATGTTCGCGCTTCCCCCGCTGATCCTCGCGGTGGCCACGGGCCGGCTCGTCGACCGGGTGGGGGAGCGGCCCAGCATGGTCATCGGGGGAGCCGCGCTGACCGGCGCCTCGGCGGTCGCCCTCGTCGCCTCCGAGCACCTCGCGCTGCTCATCGCCGCCACCGCGCTGCTCGGCATCGGCATCATCTTCTCGATGGTGGCCGAGCAGTCGGCGGTGACGGGTCAGGCGCGGCGGCGGGGCATGGACACCGTCTTCGGCGTCTACACGTTCATCACCTCCCTGGGGCAGGGCGTGGGACCGCTGCTGCTGCTGATGCCGCCGGCGCCCGGCACCCTCTCGCCGCCGCTGGAGCCGATCGCCGCCGCGTGCGGGGTGGCGAGCCTGGTGACGCTGGCGGCCTCGTTCGGGTTCGGCAGCCATCACCGCGCCGCGCGGGCGCCCGCGTCCGAGACCCGCTGGCCGGCGCGGCGGCTGCTCGCCATCCCGGGCATGTACCGGGCGTTGCTGGTCAGCGGGCTGATCCTGGCGTCGATCGACGTGACGCTCGCGTACTTGCCGGCTCTCGCGCACAGCAGGGGCATCGCCCCCGGCTGGGTGACCGCGATGCTGGCCGCACGGTCGATCATGACGATGGCGTCGCGCATCAACCTGGGTTCGCTGGTGCGGCTGCTCGGCCGCAGGAAGCTCACGGTGGCGGCGTGCGCGGTGTCGGCGCTGGCGTTGTGCGGCCTGCCCCTTCCCGTGCCCGTCGCCGTCCTCATCGGGCTCACCGCCGTGTACGGCTTCGCCGCCGGTCTCGGCCAGCCCATGACGATGGTGTGGGTCACCCGGCTGACACCGTCCGGCACCCAGGGGACGGTGTTGTCCCTGCGGATCGCGGGCAACCGGCTGGCCCAGACGCTGATCCCGGCGGTGTCCGGGGCCGCGGCCGCGGTGAGCGGGGTCTCGGGGGTGCTGCTGCTGACGGGGGCGACGCTGGCTGTCGCGGCGTGGTCGGCCACCGCGGTTCCCGACGACTGAGAAGTCCAGCCCAACCATACTGGTGAGTAAGGTTCTGTTGATCCCCTGCGTAGGGACACAATGACCGCATGCCATCCTTCACGCCCCTGGTGCCCGGCGATCCCGAGCGTCTGAGCGGCCTTCCGCTGCTCGGCAGGTTGGGCGAAGGCGGACAAGGCATCGTCTACCTCGCCAGGACGCCCATGAACGCATACGTGGCCATCAAATGGCTCCGGCCCGACCAGTCGGGCGACGAGGAGAACGCCGAACGGTTCCTGCGCGAGGCGCAGGTCGCCCAGCGGGTGGCGTCGTTCTGCACCGCCGACGTGCTGAGCACCGGCGTCGAGCACGGGCGGCCGTACATCATGAGTGAATACGTCGAGGGGCTCTCACTGGACCGGGTCGTCCGCGACGAGGGCCCGCGGGGCGGCCCGGCGCTCGACCGCCTGGCCATCAGCACGGCCACGGCGCTGGCCGCCATCCACGAGGGCCAGGTCGTGCACCGTGACTTCAAGCCGGGCAACGTCATCATGGCCGGCGACGGGCCGCGCGTGATCGATTTCGGCATCGCGCGCACGCTGGACCCGGTGCAGATGACGAGCAGCACGCAGATCGGCACGCCGGCGTACATGAGTCCGGAGCAGGTCCTGGGCCGGCCGGTGGGGCCCGCGGCCGACATGTTCTCCTGGGCGGCCACGATGGTCTTCGCCTCCTGCGGGCGGGCGCCGTTCGGCGCCGACGGCACGCACACCGTGATGCAGCGCGTGCTGCACGAGCAGCCCGACCTCGGCGCGCTCGACGGGCCGCTGCGCGAGGTGGTCCAGCAGTGCCTGGCCAAGGACCCGCAGCGGCGGCCGACGGCCAAGACCGTCATGATGCGGCTGCTGCGCAGGTCGGGGTCGGACGCCGGGCCCGGAGAAACGGGCGGCGATGAGGGCGGCGGGCAGGTGGCGTCGACCGCCACCCCGCCCAC